>JACRBM010000005.1 GCA_016219275.1 Chloroflexota bacterium | reverse complement strand
TTTCCAATTTGCGTTTGGCAAGTTAGAAACTTGCTCCACGCCGCGTGGCGCAAATTTCCAATTTGCGTTTGGCAAGTTAGAAGCTTGCCCCACGCCGCGTGGCGCAAATTTCCAATTTGCGTTTGGCAAGTTAGAAACTTGCCCCACGCGGCGTGGCGCAAATTTCCAATTTGCGTTTGGCAAGTTGGAAACTTGCCCCACAAATGGCGAAGATTTATTATACGCGGACAGACGCGAAAGACCAAATTGACCGGCGGCGCGCGTTCATTTCGCAGAAATGCGCGACATGTGGTATAATCCGCGCCGAATTTTGAAAGGAGTATTCCAAAAATGATTGGTGTTCAAGACTTGCGTAAAGGCACGACCTTTATTGATGATGACGGCAATCTCTACAAAGTGCTAGAGTACCAACACGTCAAGCAGGGACGCGGCAACGCGACGATCAAGACGAAGCTACGCAACGTTCGCACCGGCGCGACGATTGATAAGAACTTTCAATCCGGCGGGCGCGTGCAAGATGTGCGGCTCGATCATCAAAATGTGCAGTACCTGTACCACGATGGCGAAAACTATGTCTTTATGGACACGGACACGTACGAACAGCCGATTCTCTCCGCCGACCTCCTGGGTGAAGGCGCCAAGTTCTTGAAAGAGAACATCATGGTCGAACTGTTGACGTACGAAGGCAAGCCCATCGAAGTGGAATTGCCGACGACCGTGGACTTGAAGGTCGCCGAGACCGCGCCCGGTTTCAAGGGCGACACGGCGAGCGGCGGCGGCAAACCGGCGACGCTCGAAACCGGCGTCGTCGTGACCGTGCCGTTCTTTGTCAACGCGGGCGACACGGTACGCGTAGACACACGCGACGGCTCGTATGTGACGCGGGTCTAGTTTCTTAACGAGGGGCGTTCCGCCGAACGCCCCTCGTTTTCATCTTTGGCTTTTTGCCCTCACGATGAAATTTTTCTCTTTTGATGCGCGCGACAAGATTGTGTGGTTCGTTATTGCGGCGTGTAGCGCGGCGCTGTTGTTCTCGCTTGCCGCGCGCTTTTCGATGCGGCTCTTGTGGGATGACGCGTTCATGTTCGCGCGCTATGCCGACAACCTGCTGACGACCGGAAAAATCGCGTGGAACGCGAACGGCGAGCCGACCTATGGTCTAACCTCGCTGTTGTACTTGGCTATCGTCGTACCACTCTACGTTCTCACGCGCGATAATCCGGCGTTGACGATGTGGCTGGCGAGCGTACTCTGCGCGTTGGTCTTTCTTTTTTTGTTGTTCAAGTTGGTCACGCGTCCGGCGCGTAACCATCCGCGCGCCAAGTCCATCGTCGGCGTGCTCGTGTTCTTTACACTTGCCAACTCGACGAATCGCTTTTTTCCACACATCGCGAGTGGGATGGACACAATGTTTGCGCTGGCGTACTTGACCGCGTATCTGTTGCTCGTCCTCCGAAATGCGGATGCGCCCTCGCGCGCGAATGTGATCGCGACCGGTGTGTGGGGCGGTTTGGCATTCTGGGCGCGTCCCGATCTAATGGTGTTCACCGTCGTGATTCCCGCGTCCATTTTCTTGCTCGATGCGAATCGCGCGGCAAAGCGCGGTGCGTTGACGATTCTCGCGATCACGATATTCATCGCCGCGCTGGAACTCGCGCTCGGCGCGATGTATTTCGGCACACCGTTGCCGCTGCCGTTCTTCGCTAAAGCGTTGAAACTGTACGGCGATTCGATTTACGCGCGGTACGCCAGTCAGGGCTTGGCGCAACTCGAATTCTTCGCCGGCGCGTACGGCTTTTTGGCATTCATTATCGCGCTGCCCATCCTGTACGATTTCAAACGGTGGTGGCGCGCGACGCCGGCATCGCACAAAGGAATGTTTGCCGCGAGTTTTCTCTTTGTGATTTACTATGCGTTCTTTGCGCTGCAAATCATGGGAATCAACGGACGGTTTTA
Source organism: Chloroflexota bacterium (assembly GCA_016219275.1). NCBI lineage: Bacteria > Bacillati > Chloroflexota > Chloroflexota bacterium. The sequence goes on along the minus strand of JACRBM010000005.1, from coordinate 24,488 downwards.
CTTTCCTACATTGCCGATCCTGCTTTTTCTCGCGGCGCAAAGTATCGTCATGCTCGCCGAATGGTTGCCACGCGAAACGCTGGATGGTTTGCGTGCGATGCCCGCGCGCATCTGGTTCGTGCTCAGTCTCGCGCTCGTGGTTCTCGTTTCACGCGTGGTTCACGTCGAAGCCAATTGGATGAAGACCATGATCGAGAATCGCTACGTTGGGGTCTTTAACTTGCGCGAATTTTATCCGCTTGCGTGGCCCCACCTGAATTGGTATCGTCTGGATGAGTTCGCGGCTTTGCCTGATCCGCTTACCCTCGCGACAACTGAGGTGGGGTATCCTTCCGTGCTCGCGTCACGCGACACAATTGTGGATTTAGCGGGACTCAACACCGAAGATTTTGCGCGCCCACCTTTTCGTGCGGACTTGATCTTTCAAAAATATCAACCCGATGTGATCTATCTGCCGCATCCGCATTACGAAGAAATGGTCGCGGCGATTCTCAACGACGAGTATTTCAAAGCGAATTACGAATACAAGGACGCGAAATCGCTCAACACATTGATGGGCGTCGCGATTGCGCGCACCAGTCCCCAGTATCCCGCGCTCAAACAGATTTTCGAGAAAGGACCGACGCGCTAACGCGAGGAATTCGATGCAACCCTCTCTCTTTTCGGTCACGCCAACGCTTACCGTCGCGCAACTCGTCCGGCAAATCAAGGATGTGGTGGAAGGCGACGACACGCTGCGCGATGTCTGGGTGCGCGGCGAGTGTTCGAACTTTACGCAATCATCCGCCGGACATTTGTACTTTACGCTCAAAGACCGCGACGCCGCGATTCGTTGCGTGATGTGGCGCAGCGATGCCGCGCGCGTCTTTCGATTGCCGTCGAACGGCGACGCGCTTGAAGCGCGCGGACGCGTTTCGATGTACGAGGTGCGCGGCGATTTGCAATTCTACGTCAACGAAATCAAACTCGCCGGCGCGGGTACGCTGTGGCAAGAGTTCGAACGGCTCAAGACGCGGCTCGATGCCGAAGGATTATTTGCGGCGGAACACAAACGCGCGCTCCCGCCATTTCCGCGCGTGATCGGCGTTGTCACCTCGCGCGAAGGCGCGGTGTTTCGCGATATTCGCAACGTCGTCCGCCGCCGTTTTCCGCTCGCCGAAATTTTGCTCGCGCCCACGCTCGTCCAGGGCGATGCCGCGCCGCCAATGATCGTCGGCGCGATTCAAACGATCAGCGAGTTCGACATTGACGTGCTGATCGTCGCGCGCGGCGGCGGCTCGATCGAGGATTTGTGGGCGTTCAACGACGAACGCGTCGCGCGCGCGATCTACAACTCGCGCGTGCCAGTCATTAGCGCGGTCGGTCACGAAACCGATTTTACGATTGCCGATTTCGTCGCGGACGTGCGCGCGCCAACGCCGAGCGCCGCCGCGGAACTCGCCGTGCCGGACGCACGCGAATTGCAAGGACAATTGCGCTACGCGGAAGAACGCCTCGCGCAACTCGCGCAAACCCAGGTTGACGACGCGCGTGTAAATTTGGCGCAACAGGTGTACGCGCTCGAACGAAATTCGCCGGCGGTGCGATTGCAGAATGACCGGCAACGAGTGGATGAATTGTCGCGCCGACTGGATACGCGCATCGCGCAGGTGCTCGCGTTGAAACGCGGCGCGTTGAACGGTGCGACGCGTCACCTTGCCGCGCTCAACCCGGAAGCGACACTCGCGCGCGGGTACGCCATCGTGCGCGACAAGGCGAGCGGTCAAGTCATCAAGCGTATCAAGCAAAGCGAGGGGAAGAAAGAAATTCGTGTGCGCGTGAGCGATGGGGAATTTGGCGCGGTCACGAATTCAAACGAATAAACGAATGGGATTCGCGACGGATGCCAAGAACGATTGGACATCCGTCGTTTTTTTACTCGCCGCTCGTCACGCGCCACTTGCCCGACTTGCCGTTCTCATCGCGCCAGAACGCGGTGACGTGATCGCGCACGAGGACCTGATCGCCGCGCGTCACTTGGAGCGACCAAGCGCTCGCGCAATTTCCCGCGCCGGTGAGTCGCGCGGTGATGGCGATCTCTTCGCCGGGTAGCGCGCCGTGCAGGTACTCGATGTCGTGGCGGCGCACGCATAATTGTCGCGCCGGTGACATGAGATCTGCCGTTGCTTCGGCTAACGTCTCTTCGAGCCAGTCCACATAGACCGCGTTGTTGACGTGTTGCATCCCGTCTATCTCGTACCGTTGCACGCGTCGCGTCACGCGGCATTCGCGCGGCGCGATGTGCGCGGGCAGGGCGTACGCGCGCGGCGCATCACGCGTGACGGCGGCGATGCCGTTCGGCGCGAGTTGTTCGGCGATGTACTGCGGCACCCGCGCGGGCATCATCGTCGTCGGATCAAGGTGCAACCAGTTCGCGCGTCCGCACGCGACGATTTCATTCGTCGCGGCATTGCGCGCGAGATATTCGCGATGCGAAAAGACGCGGCGAACATCCGAGATCCAGGTCGTGATCGCGAGTTCATCGCCGTAACGAATTGGGCGATGGTGTTCGAGTGTGAGCCGATGAACGACCCACACGCTCTTGTGCGCCGCGTACCACTCGATGCCAAACCCCGCGTCGGCGGAGCCGCGCATCGCGGTTTCTTGAAACAACCGCGCGAGCGCGGCGTTCGATAATTCCTCGCGCGAGTTGAGTTCGTACTGACGAATGCGATAATCCGCGGTGTACGTGTGTGTCATCGCGTTCCATTGTACGCGCGATGCGTGCCAAGTCAAAAACGCGATGGATTGCGTTTGACAATCACTAGGCGTCGTGGTATGTTCAATCTATCTCCGACACTAGGAGTCACACAGTCGTGACGGACATCCGCTATTGGATCGCGTTTAACCTCGTTTCGCAAATCGGTCCCGCCAAGGTTCAACGTCTCCGCGACTATTTTGGCGATTTGGCAAACGCGTGGGACGCGCCGACGATGGACCTCGCACAAGCGGGTTTGGATCGTCGCGCGCTGGAAAATCTGGCGCACGCGCGCCAATCACTCGACCTCGATGCCGAACTCGCCAAGATCGATCGCGCGGGGGTGCGCGTGTTCACGATGGAGGATTCGAATTATCCGCGCTTGCTGGCTCAAGTGCCGGTGCCGCCGCCGGTGTTGTACGTGAAAGGGACGCTCACCGTCGAAGATGAATGGGCGATTGCCGTGGTCGGCACGCGCCGCGCGACGCCGTATGGACGCGAGGTCACACGCGAGATCGTGACGACGCTCGCGCAAAATCACTTGACGATTGTGAGCGGACTCGCGCGCGGGATTGATGCAGAAGCGCATCGCGCCGCGCTCGACGCGAAAGGGCGGACCATTGCGGTGCTGGGTTGCGGGGTGGACGTAGTGTATCCGCCCGAGCACGCCAAACTCGCGGAAGAAATTATCGCGCATGGCGCGCTCGTCAGCGATTATCCACTTGGCACGCAACCGGATGCGGCGAACTTTCCGCCGCGCAATCGCATCATCAGCGGCTTGGCGCTCGGCTCGTTGATTGTCGAAGGCGACGAGGGCACGGGCGCGCGCATCACGATGGAGTACGCGCTCGAACAGGATCGCGAAGCGTTCGCAATACCGGGCAACATTTTCCAACGCGGCTCGCGTGCGCCGAACAAATTGATCCAACGCGGCGAAGCGAAACTCGTGACGAGCGCGAGCGATATTCTTGAAGAACTCAATTTGACGATGGTCGAACAGCATCAACAAATGCGCATGGCGCTGCCGGAAAATGAGACTGAATCCACATTGCTCAAACATCTCTCGGCGGAACCGGTGCACATTGACGACCTGGGTCGTGAGACCGGCTTGCCGATTGCGACGGTCTCGGCGACGCTCGCGCTAATGGAATTGAAAGGAATGGTCCGCCAGGCAGGCGGCATGAATTACGTTTTGGCGCGCGGGTAGTTGATGGTTGTATAGTTTAGATCGTTGAGTAGTTGACTGGTTGGTTTGTTGACCATCAACGACCCAACTACCCAACCGCGTAGCTACCGAACTAGGAAATTGGAAAACACGAATGAAAAAAAATCACAACTCACTTTATGCGTTGATTCTGGCTGGCGGTACAGGCACGCGGTTGTGGCCCCGCAGTCGCCGCGAGCGTCCGAAACAATTGCTCCCGCTTTTCTCGCCGCGCACGATGTTGCAGGAAACGTGCGACCGCATTCTGCCGATTATTCCGGCGAGCCACATCTTTGTCGCGACGAACGCCGGTTACGTGGATGCGGTGCACGAGCAACTACCCAACCTGCCGCGCAAAAATATTATCGGCGAACCGGAAGGACGCGGCACCGCGCCTTCGATTGGCTTGGGGATGTTGCACATTCAACGCGCGGATCCAAACGCGGTGATGGTGTCGCTGCACGCCGATCATTACATCGAAAACGCGGATGGCTTTCGCCGCGCGTTGGTGAACGCGGCGGAGGTCGCGCGGCTGGGCTATCTCGTCACGCTTGGCATTCAACCGAATCAACCGGAAACCGGCTATGGTTACATCCATCGCGGCGAGTTGATGGATCCGATTGACGGACAGGCGATTTATCGCGTCGCCCAGTTCGTCGAAAAGCCAAACGAAAAGACCGCGATGCGTTACATCGCGAGCGGCGAGTACTACTGGAACAGCGGCATTTTCGCGTGGACGCTGACGACGTTGTGGAAAGAGTACGAACATTTTCAACCCGTCCTCTCCAAGCAATTGAAGCAAATCGGACGCGCGATGGGCAAACCTGGGTTTGCCGCGACGAAAAAACGAATTTGGAAAACGATCACGAACGAGACGATTGATATCGGCATTATGGAAAAATCGCAGCACGTCGCGGTCTTGCCGATTGACGTGGGTTGGAGCGATGTGGGAAGTTGGGCAACGCTCCTCGATCTCTTGCCGGCAAATGATCATAACAACGTCGTCGTCGGCGATCACGTGGGCGTGGACACGAACGCGTCGCTGCTCTACAGTCCGAATCGTCTCATCGCGACGGTCGGCTTGACGAATGTCATCGTCGTGGATACGGAAGACGCGATTCTCGTTTGTCCCAAGGATCGTGCGCAAGAAGTGAAACATCTCGTCGAGGCGCTCAAGCAAAACAACAAGCACAAGTATTTGTAACGGCGAAAAACCTTGCGGAGGTTGCACAAGGCGTGACGTGTCGGGGAACGCCCCGCCAAAGGAATAGCGATGACAGATTTGCATGCCGAAGAAATGTTACTGCGCGAGTTTGATTACGCGGCGAAGACTGCCGAGCAAGCGCAAGATGATCGCACCGCGATTCTCAATTTGTACTTGTTGTTGGTTGGCGGGGTCGGTTCACTCGCGATTGCTCTGCCGCAAATCAACAATAATCCTGGGTTCGCTTTGCCGCGCGAAACGACCGCCGTCTTGTTCGGTTTGCTCGGCGTCACCGGCTTTTTTGTGTTGATGACGTTGCTGCGTTTGCGGCAGGCGTGGCAAGACAGCGCGTTCACGATGAATCGGATCAAGGATTTCTACGTTGACCGCTTTCCGGACATTGCGGATGCGTTTCGCTGGCGCACCAAAACACTTCCCCCGCCGGGCAAACCTTGGACGATCACGTTCAATCTCGCGTTCCTCGTTTGCATTCTCGATAGCGCGGCGCTTGGCGTCGCGGTGCATTTTGCCGAGCCGCTCGCGTGGCAAGCGAATTTCTATGCCGAAGGTTTTATCGGCATGATGTTTTTTCTCTGGCAGTTGTTGTTTTACTTTATCCAACTGCCGTGGCACCGCACATGAACGCCCCGCGTTTTGATGCCGTCAAGTTCGGCTCGCTTGTCGCGAACGGCGCGCGGTACGATCACGACCTCATCCTCACCGTCGCGGGCGAAATCATTCCGCGTCCCAAACACCTCAGTAAAAAGTACGGCGGCTGGCATACCGTACTCGGTCCCGAAGAAGTCGAGCACGCGCTCGCCGGCGACCCGGACATTTTGCTCGTCGCGACCGGCCATTTCGGTATTCTGCCGATTCGCCCCGAGACACGCGCGCTCGTCGCGCAACGCGGCGTCACGCTCGAACTCGCGCGCATCGGCGACGCGCTCGCGCGGTACGCGCAACTCGCGCAGACCGGCAAACGCGTTGCGGCGATCTTGCACCTGACGTGTTAACGTGGGGCAAGTTTCCAACTTGCCCTTTTTAGGAGACCATTCAATGCAACAGTTCAACAGTCTGGGTTATGCCGAAGCGCAACTGGCGATCCAAACGATTCAAGCCGAGGTGACGCGCCGCGGCAAAGCCGTCGTCATCGCCGTCGCCGATCCGCACGGCGAACTCATCGCGCTCGCGCGCATGGACGGCGCGCCCTTGCCCTCGATCAACATCGCGATGAACAAGGCGTTCACCGCCGCGCGCAAAAACGAACCGACGCGCGACATTGGACAACGCTTGCGCGATCCGGAAAAAGGATTCGATATCGCGTACCTGGGTGATCCGCATTACGTTGGCTGGGGCGGCGGATTGCCCGTGCGCGTGAACGGCGAACTGGTCGGCGCAGTCGCGGTGAGCGGTTTGCCGGAAACTGAAGATATGCAAGTCGTCGCGCTCGGAGTGGAGGCGATATGCAAATCGCTTTCGAAGTAAAGGATGACCTCGCGCGCCAACTTGCCGCGTACGCCAAGCAAGCTGGGATGACGCTGGAGCAATTCGTCGCGAGCGAAATCGAATCGCGCAGTGGGAACGTGGCGGCGCTTTCGGACAAGACATGGATGCCGCGCGAACGCTGGGACGCGCTTGTGCGCGGCGAGGTGTGTCCGCTGTGCGATACTCTGCGCGAGACGGCAGTGGAGAATCCGTTCGGCTTTACGATTGCCGATTTGAGCATCAGTCGTCTACGTCTTGTGCATAATCAATTCGTGCGCGGGTACTGCGTGTTGATCTGCGCCAAGCATGTGCGCGAACCGTACGAACTCGACGATGCCGACCGCGCGCGTTTCTTCGACGATGTGATGCGCGCGGCGCGCGCGCTCGACCGCGCGTTTCAACCGGTCAAGCTGAATTACGAAATCCTGGGCAATGCGATTCCGCATTTGCACTGCCATCTCAAGCCGCGTTATTACGGCGACGCCGCGCCCAGCGCGCCGATTTATCCCGACCTCGCGCCGGTCACGCTGACTCCGCACGAATACGGCGTCAGCATCCGGCATATTCGCGCCGCGTTGTGATTCTAGGATGACGCGAATCGCGCGAACGAAAAAAATTCGCGCCGATTCACGGACACATCTTCGATTGTACTGAAAAATGCGATTTACACGAATCGCGATTTCGCGGTATAATCCGAGGCAAATGCGGAAACAAATTTTGTTCGTCCTCGTGGTGAGTGTCTTGCTCACCGCTTGCGGTACGTCTTCTTCACCGCAACCCACTCCGCCTCCCGATCCAACACTCGAATTCGTCATCGTCACGCCAACACCTGAACCTGCCGATGCGCCGACGCCGGTCTTTAGCTCTGATCCGTTCAACGATGGATTGGTCGCGCGGCGCAACGGCGATTACGCGCGCGCGATTGCCGCGTTCAATCTCGTGCTGGCGAGCAATCCCGCCGGCGATTTGAAAGCCGAAGCGCAATACCGCCTCGGCGAAGCGTACTGGCTTTACAACGACGACACGCGCGCGCTCACTGCGCTCACCACGTACTTGCAAGCGAATCCGAACGGCACGCGCGTCCCCGAAACGCGCTATCTGCTCGCGGACGCGTATCGCGCGAAAAAAGATTACGCGAACGCGCTCGAACAACTGCGAATCTACCGCGGTCTCACGCAAACGCTCATCGGCGACACGGACGCGACGATTGCCGACGTGATGGTGCTGGCAGGCGACGCGACGAGCGCGGTCGCGCAGTATGATCGCGCGTTGCTAGACACAACGCAATCCGCGGGTGCGCGCATCAACATGTTGATGCGCGTGGCGGATTTGCATCAAGGTCGCGGCGAACCGGCGCTGGCGGGGGCGCGGTACGACGCCGCACTTGCGCTCGCGAGTGATGCGCGCACACGCGCCGATTTGCTCCGCCGCGCCGGCGACGCGTACGCCGCCGCGAATAAGATTGATCTCGCGCTTGCGCGGTGGAACGACGCGCTAAAATATCCCGAACAGAACGCGGCGTATCAATCGCTCGTCAATCTCATCAATCGCGGGGCGCCGGTGGATGATTACACGCGCGGCATCGTGGATTATTACGCGGCGGCGTACGACGCGGCAATCGCCGCGCTGCAACGCGAACTCAAAGACGACTCGTCGCGCGCGGGCGAGGTGCGCTACTTTCTCGCGCGATCCCAGGTCGGCAAGGGCGCGTACTCGCAGGCAATCGCCGAGTACGACGCAATTCTCAAGAATTTGCCGAAGGATAAACGCGTGACGGACGCGTACCTGGGCAAAGCCGCCGCGTATGCCGCGATTGGCAAATTGGATGACGCGGTCGCGGTGTACAAAAAGTTTGCGGCGACGTTGCCGGACGATGCACTTGCCGATGACGCGTTGTGGCGCGCCGCGCTGTTGCTGGAGCGCGCCAAGCGGTACGGCGACGCGGCGCTCTTGTTCGAGCAGGTCCACGCGAAATTTCCGGCGCGCGAACGCGCGTCCGAAGCGTTGTTCTGGGCTGGAATGGATCATTATCGCGGCAAGGATTTCAAGACCGCGATGGCACGCTGGCAAACGATCACGAAGGAGTATGCCAAATCCAGCTTTTACGCGCGCGCATTATTCTGGCTCGGCAAGGCGGCGCAGACGCGCGGGCAGACTGCCGACGCGAAAAACTATTGGACGCAAGCCGCCGCGACGCCCGACAGTTACTATGCGTGGCGCGCGCGCGATCTGCTCAACCCGCCCAAGACAAACACATTTTACGATCTGGCGCGCTACGCGATGAACAATGACGCGTCGCGCGCCGAGTTCGAGCAATGGCTCGCCGGGTGGAGCAAGAGCGATGCGCGTGTGACAACCCTGGTCGACGCGGCGACGCGCAACGATTTGAATTATCGGCGCGGTACGGAATTGCTGCGCTTGGATCGCACGGTCGAGGCGCGGCGCGAGTTTGCGACGTTGGTCGCGGAAAAGCAGGATGACGCGCGCGTCTTGTACACGCTGGCGATGTATTTTCGCGATAATAATCTGTACTCGCTCGCGCTCGAATGCGCGGAAAAAATCGCGCGGCTGGCGACCGCGGCGGGCGCGCCCGCCGCGCCGCGTTTTCTGATGACGATGCGCTATCCGACGTACTATGCCGACCTCGTCGTCGCGGAGGCGCAAAAAAATCAAGTGGACCCGCTACTCTATTTCGCGCTCATTCGCCAAGAGAGCAGTTTCAATCCCTGGGTCACTTCGTCCGCGGACGCGCGTGGGCTGGGACAGGTCATGCCGGCGACGGGGCGCGGCATCGCGCAGGCGTTGGGCGTGCGGAATTTTACACTCGACCAGTTGTACTTGCCGTTTGTCAGCGTGCGCTTTGGCGTGTGGTATTTCGCGCAGGATTTGAAGACGTACAACGAACCGATCTACGCGCTCGCGGCGTACAATGCTGGGGCGGGGCGCGTCAAGAATTGGCAACGCAACGATCTCGATTTCGCGGTCGAAGAAATTGACATCGCGGAAACGGCGTCCTACGTGCGAATCGTCTACACCAACTGGCGACAGTATCAGGTGCTTTACAAATAGCAGGGTGTCAGTGCGCGCGCAGCGAAGCAATCCCCACGCCACTTGGACGCTTCGCGGCTCCTCGCAATGACGCCTGAGCGCATAGTAAAAAAACTGGCGAAGGTGTTTGACCTTCGCCAGTTTTTTTATTAAGGATTGGTTTGCCGTTGCTGTAGCAGTTGACTGATTACTTTGCGGACTTCCGCCGGCACATACTCGTCTTTATAATTCTTTTCGATCTTGGCGATGAGCCGCGTGTCGCGCAACCAGTTGTCAAACGCCGCGCGCTGTTTGACCTGCAAGATGTTTTCATCGAGCGGACGATTCGCTTGCTTGCTGATGACCTGGATGATGTGGATGCCATACGTCGAAGTGATTGGCTGGCTGATTTGATTCGGTTGCAACGCGAACGCGGCATCTTCGAATTCTTTGATCATTTGTCCGCGCGGGAACCAACCCAAACTGCCGCCCTCCCCTTTCGACCCGGTGTCTTCCGAGACGTCTTGCGCGACCTTGGCGAAATCTTCGCCCTGGTTCAAGCGCGCAAGTGTTTTGACCGCGTCGTCGTACGTCTTGACCAGGATGTGGCGCGCTTCGACTTGCTCTTCACTGGTCGGAATATCTTTACCGAGCGCCTCTTGCAGCTTTTGCCGCAACAGGTACACCTCGACAGCGCGCCGATAATCCGCTTCGCTCATCTGCGCGTTTTTGGCAAGCGCGTCCATGGATTTTTTCTTTTGATCCTGGAACGCTTGGTACGATAACGGCGTCGCCGTGGGCAGAGGCGTGCCGGTCGGTTCCGGGGTCGGCGTCAATGTGGGAGTCGTCGGCGTGATCGTGCCGGTTGGTTGTGGCGATGGCGTGAACGTGGGCGTGATTGTCGGCGTGCGTGTCGGCGTGCGTGTGAGTGTCGCCGTCGGTGAGGGACCTGCGGTGGGCGTGCGCGTCGCGCGCAGGTAGCCAAACTCGCGTTCGACCTCTTCGTCAATTTCGTCCGCGCTCATCATGATGTTGCGCTTGGTGGCTTCTTGGCGTACGAGTTCGGCGTCAACCATTTGATCTAACTGAGACTGACCCAGACTGACCAACTGAGATGCGATCTCGCTGTACTGCTGTTCCAGGTACTGTTGCATAAACGAGAGCGTCGGGTCGGAGGAGGTTTGCTGAAGGTTTGCGGTGATCTGGCTCAACTGACTGAGCAGCGAGTTACTGGAAAGGCGCACGGTCTGTTGAAACTCGCGCACCGTGATCGCTTTGCCGTTGACCGTGGCGATTGGCGTATTGAGTCTGCCGATGTTCTCTTGATAGTACCACGCGCCGAGCACGACTAGGATCAACGCGACAACGCCGCCCATCGCATAGTACAAAATACGTTCCTTTTGTTCTTCACGGGTGCGGTGCGTCAATTGTTTGCGCGTCTCTTTGGGCGCGCGTTTTGATTCTCTAGGCATCGTGACAAATCCTGCGACTTATTCGCCGCGAATCGCTTCGGCGACGTAGGGCAGGAGCGCGACGTGGCGCGCGCGTTTGATCGCGATGGCGAGACGGCGTTGATGTTTGGCGCACGTGCCGACTTTGCGGCGCGCCTTGATCTTGCCGCGATCGGTCACAAAGCGGCGCAAAAAATCCACTTGCTTGTAATCAATGTAATCAATTTTTTGCGTACAGAACGGACATGCGCGCGGCGGGCGCACGCCGAAACGCGGATTGCGTCTGCCGCCGCCGGGGCGCGCGCCGCCGCGTGAATCACGTTGTTCGCGCGGCTCGCGTTGTTCGCGTGGCTCGCGCGGTTCCGGCGCGGACGCGGCTGGTGATGTGGCTGGGGTATGCTCCATTTTTCCAATGCTCCTAATTCGAATCAGATGTGGGGGACGCGGAACTTGCCGGCGCGTCGTTCGCCGGTTCGAGTTCGTCTTCGGCACCGCGTCCGCGTCGGTCGAGAATGATCACTTCATTCGCGACGATCTCGGTGCGAAAATGTTTTTGCCCGTCTTCACTCTCCCAACTGCGCGTTTCGAGCCGACCTTCGACGTACACCGCCGAACCTTTGGTGAGATACTGATTGCAGATTTCGGCGAGGCGGTCCCACGCGACGACGTTGAACCACTCGGTCTTTTCCTCGCGTTCGTTTTCCGTTTTGCCGCGCGCGCGCGAAACGGCGACGGCAAACGTCGTCACCGGTTTGCCGCTCGGTGTGTAGCGCATTTCGGGATCGCGTCCTAACCGACCGATGATTTGAACTTTGTTCAATCCGCGCATGGCGTATCCTTTTCGAGTGACGGGCTGGGCGTTACGCCGTTTCGACGCGCACGACGAGGTAACGCAAAACTTCTTCGGTCAATTGCAGCGCGCGTTCCAAATCGCGCACGCTGGGCGCCGGAAAATTAAACTGCAGGACGGCGTAAAAGCCCTCGTTGAATTTCGAGATGGGGAATGCCAAACGGCGCTTGCCCCAATCATCGCGGCGAATAATTTCGCCGCCGTTGCCGGTGATGAATTTGTCAACCTTTTCATTCACCGACGCAAGCGTTTGTTCGTCCACCGTGGGGCGGATGACGTACATTAATTCGTAAGCCAAAGGGGTCTCCTTTCCCTGGGATTGTCCCGTGAACGTTGGCACGAGGATGTGCGCGCGCCACGGAACAGAAAGGTAAGATATGAAATTCTCTTACACAGCGGGCGGGATTATAGCAAAGAACAATGGATTAGGCAAATGGGCAAGATGGAATCTTGCCCCACATTAACGCATCTTGTCTTCCAGCACCTTGACCAACTCGCCGCATACATCGTAGCGACCGAACGAGGGCATCAGATACGTGCCCGCGACAAAATTTTTGGATTCGATCAGCAATTCTTGCGCGAGCCGAATGCCTTCGGCGATACCGCGCTCGCCCGCGTCTTTCATCCGTCGCCGCGATTCGTCGGTGAGCGTGATACCCGGTACTTCGTTGTGCAAAAATTCCGCGTGCTTGGAACTCATCAAGGGCAAGACACCCAGGATGATCGGCTTTTCAACCACGCCGTACTTGTCGCCGTACTTTTGGAGAAACTCGCGCAAAACCGCCGCGTCGTAAATCGGCTGGGTCATCACGTACTCCGCGCCGGCTTCGAGTTTGCGATGAAAGCGATCCAACTCGTTCGGATCGGAATTCGCCCACATCATATCGAGCGCACAACCGATGTAAAAATCCGCGTTCGTGCCGATGCTCGTGCCTGCCCAATCGCGCCCCGCGTTCAAGTGTTGCAGGGTCTTGATCAATCCAATCGAGTCAATGTCGTACACGGCGGTCGCGTTTGGATAATCGCCGAGGCGCGGCGGATCGCCGGTGAGCGCGAGCACATTGTGAATACCGAGCGCGTGTGCGCCGATGAGTTCGCTTTGCAGCGCCATCAAGTTGCGATCGCGCGTCGTGAAATGAATGATCGTTTCGAGTCCGACCTGTTGCTGAATCATTACCGCGAGCGAAATGCAACCCATCCGAATTTTCGCGAGCGGCGAATCGCCGATGTTGATGCAGTCCACGCCGATTTCTTTGAGCATCGCCGCGCCGTTGAGCACCTTGGTCGGATTGAGTCCGCGCGGCGGATCGAGTTCGACGCTCGTGACCCAGCGACCCTCGCGCAGTTTGTCGCGCAGTGTGCGCGCGACGTGCGTCAGTTCGACGCCCGGTTCTTCGGGCGGACGCGGCGCGGGTTTTTCGACAACAATCACGCGCGGTTCGGTTGTTGGTGCGAGCGCGTTCAGCGCGGCGCGCATCGCGGCGATGTGCGCGGGCGTCGTGCCGCAACATCCGCCGACAATCGTCACACCCAATTCGCCGACGAATTTGTGCGTGTACTCGGCAAAGTACTGCGGCGATGAAAGATACAAGTAGCGTTCGCCGATGCGCGCGGGGAAACCGGCGTTCGGCATCACGGCGAGATGGAGGTTGGAATCATCGGTGCGATTTTTTCCAACATCTAATTTCCAATTTCCAACTTCCGACTTCCGATTTCCAATTTCCAATGCCGCGACCATTCGACGAATCGCGTTGTAAGTGCCGGCGGGACCGACGGAGCAATTCGCGCCGATCACATCCACGCGCATCTCGCGTAACGTCGCGACGATTTCTTCCGGCGTGTTGCCGGTCAACGTATCTTCATCTTCGGTGAACGACATCGAAGCGATGAGCGGCAGATCACGCGTCACCTCGCGCGCGGCGAGAATCGCGGCTTGGAGTTCCGCCAAATCGGAAAACGTTTCGAGGATGAGCGCGTCCGCGCCGCCTTCGAGTAACGCTTCGATCTGTTCTTTGAACGCGGCGCGCGTGTCATCGTACGTGATTTGTCCGTACCGCAAAATCAATTGACCGATCGGTCCGACCGAGCCGAGGACGAACGCGTGGACGCCGGCAATCTCACGCGCCTCGCGCGCGAGTTTCACGCCGCGCAAATTGATGTCGCGCGCCTTGTTTTCGAGTCCGTGATGCGCCAGCTTGAACCGGTTCGCGCCGAACGTGTTCGTCTCGATCAGTTCTGCGCCGGCGCGCAAATACTCGCGGTGGATTTCTTGAACGAGAGCTGGGTTCGACAAATTGAGTTCATCGAAACAGCGGTCGAACGAAATGCCGCGCGCGTACAGTTGCGTGCCCATCGCGCCATCGGCGAGGATGGGACCGCGCGCGAGTCGGTCGAGGAAGGGATTGGTGACGGGCATGGACGACTCCACAGGGAAAATGGTCGCGTTTGATTCGGGTTACGCGGGTGAGAGGTTATCGCGTTCGATCTCTTCGATCAGGTACGGCAGATTGGGTTGATCGAAGTGAATGCCTGGGGCAATAACGCGATGGTGTTTGATGTCGGGAAGAATGTGCTTGTGGTGCGGAAACGTTGCGGCAAGTTCTGGGTGTTGAGGATGTTCAAACGGATCGTACCAAATTATTTTTTCGCCTGCGCGATAAATTTCGTAACTGTAGTTGAGGATGCGCTCGGCATCCCAGTCAATCAATTCCCAAACATCCAATACAATGTCATCGGCAAACGTAATTTGTCCTTCCAACTTAGCGAGCGTGGGTCCGATGGTTGCCAGCACCAACGTGGAATGTTGAATGCAAGCGTATCGTTCGGGCAACGCGTAGACTAGTTCACTGTACGTTTGCAGATTGAAAGGCGTCACTGGGTTGCTCCGGCTGGATCAAGATGGAGAGAACTCAAGCCGGCATTTTGGCGTAATTGACGCAAGTACTCGTACATCAATTCGCGATAGCGCGTCTCGCGTTTCAACTTGGCTTCATAGTACCCGACCCACTGGATGAAATCGCGCGATTGTTCCAACTCGCCGGCTTGGTAGAGATGATAAAAATCCGATGAGAGCAAACTATACCGCTGTTCCAGTTTTGCTAGTTCCGTATCAAGTCCGTGAATATCCTGAATTGCTTCGCTCAAAGTCATCGTGCCTTCTTTCGGAGGAGATGCAAAGGAAAAATTATTCCCTTCCATCTCCTCTCACATCTTTCTACTTTTTCTCAGCCAGCTTCAACGCGAGATGGATGAACGTGCGCGTCGGCGTGCCGTTGCCCCACTTGTTCTTGTAGCCGCTCTCGCTCGCGCCGCTGAACAAGCCGACGCTTCCTGCGATGTCGAGGTGTGCCCAGGATGTCTCGCCGACAAAGTTCCGCAAGAACCACGCGGCGGTAATCGAACCTGCCGGACGACCACTGGAATTCTTAATATCCGCCCAGTCGCTCTTGATTTGCTCTTTGTATTCCTCGTCCATCGGCATCGTCCAATTCTTCTCGCCGACTTGTTCGCCGATCTGGAAAAGTAAATCGCTCAACGCCTTGTCGTTCGAGAACACGCCGGTGCGGACCGAGCCGAGCGCGATGTTCATCGCGCCGGTCAGCGTCGCCGCGTCCACGACGGGCGACAAATTGAGCGATTGCGTCGCGTACACCAACGCGTCCGCGAGCACGAGGCGACCTTCCGCATCGGTGCTGATAATTTCAATCGTCTTGCCGTTCGACGCGCGCAGAATATCGCCGGGCTTGAACGCTTTGCCGCTCGGCAAATTTTCCGTCGCGGGTACGATGCCGGTCACGTTGATTTTTGGTTTGAGTTGCGCGATCGCTTGCATTGCCGCAATCGTCGCCGCGCCGCCGGACATATCGCCTTTCATGTCCTGCATGTTTTCAGAGGGCTTGAGCGAAATGCCGCCGGAATCAAACGTGATCGCTTTGCCGACAATGCCTAGTCCCGGCGCGGCGGTTTTGCCCGCGCCCCAGTAGCGCATCACGATGAACGCGGGCGGTTCGTCCGATCCCTGGGCGACACCCAGGAACGAACCCATGCCCAGCTCTTTTGCTTTCGCGCGATCAATCACGTAGAATTCGAGTCCGTGTTTCGTCGCAATGTCGCGCGCGATGTCGGTCATGCGCGTTGGCGTCAGCGTGTTGCCCGGTTCGTTCGCCATATCGCGCGCGAGGCAGGTCGCGTCCGCGATGATCTTGCCGCGCGCGACGCCGCGCAGGATGGCATCCAATAT
The DNA here is from genome assembly GCA_016219275.1 of Chloroflexota bacterium. Taxonomy (NCBI): domain Bacteria; kingdom Bacillati; phylum Chloroflexota; species Chloroflexota bacterium. The sequence goes on along the minus strand of JACRBM010000005.1, from coordinate 8,290 downwards.
CGCCGCGTCATTTTCTAAAATCGTGACCGATTCGATCACGCCCAGGTCGTTGTCGTTGCTGTGGTATTTGCGAAAACGCCACAGACCCAGGATGATGCCTTCGGCGTTCGCTTGCGCCGCGCTTTCAACATCGAGTCCGCCAATGCCCGCGCCATGCAAAATCACTGCGACATTTTTCGCGCCCGCGGCGCGCAACTGCTTGACGCCAGTTGCCGCAACTTGGCGCGCGCGGTCGAGTGTGAATTCACTCTCCTTGCCCAGCCCAACCACGCACACGTGATCTGCCGGCAACCGGTCGAGCGTGTGCACGACCGTCGCGCTGCCCAGTTTACTTTTGACATCGCCTTTCTCAATCAACTTGCCGATCAAACCACCGAGTGCCTTGTCCACCGCGGCGGTCGCGCCACCCGGCGTTTTTACGCCGTCGAACAAATTGACGACGATGCCATCGCCTTTCCAGGTTGCCACATCGCCGGTTTGAATTCTGATTTCCACAAATGCCTCCGAGAAAATTTTCGACGGGCGCGATTGTAGCACACTCAAGATAGAGCGTCAAGGATATGCGCGTAAATTTTATCCACAGCGCGCACCGAGAAACGCAAAAATTCGTAACAGCCCAGGTGTCATTTCGAGGAGCGCAGTTTGCGACGAGAAATCCCATTCCGCATGAGGAAAAGATTTCTCCCTTCGGTCGAAATGACATTGGGCGGAGTAGATACAAAAATTCTTTGTGACCTCTGTGTTCGCGGTGATGAATTTAATATCACACCGGGTTTTGACTTTTCGTCCGGCATCAGTTATATTCACGGCGATGATAGCACAATCTATTCAACGCATTATCGGCGCGCTGGTGATTGTTCTGTTAACCGCGCCATTTCTCCTGATTCAACGACCTGCTTCCGCGCATCCGCCGGCGCTCAAAGACCCTTGCGCGCTCGATCCCAACAATTTGATCAACAATGGTTCGATGGGTCCCGAGCGCGGGACGGCTCATGGCATCGTCGCGGACGGCTGGGATTCGTTCGTCATCGAAGGTTCGCCGCGCTTTGCCTGGGTGGGCAACGAGCAGATTGACCCGAATGGTTCAACCCAGATTGTTTCCACTGGCACGTTCGATGCCGGGATGTTTCAAACGGTTCGCAATCTACAACCTGGGATGTACTATTGGTTTCGTCTCGGTTATAGTCTTGCCGCGAAATCGTACAGCGGACCCAACGTGCGCGTGTCTTCGATTGGACGCAAGGTTGGTGTGGATCCCTTCGGTGGCGCCGATCCTAAATCGCCGAATGTGATTTGGGGTTCCGATTTATTCGATGGCAATGCCGCGCTGAATCGTCCTGAAATGGAAATGACGTTCGCCGCGCGCGCGCCAAACGTGACGATCTTTTTGCGCGCGATGGCGCGCGAGGGCGGCAACGGCGAGAATCGCGTGTGGTTCGACGCCGTGTGCATGGAAGCGCGACCCGATATGCCGACCGCCACGCCGCTCGCGCCGACCGCGACAACGATTCCACCGACGGCGACGGTGCGCCCGACCAACACGCGTCCCCCGGCGACGCGCGTCGCGCAAGCACCGGCGACCGAAGCGCCACCGACCGTCGCGCCAACTAGCACGCCGGCTCCGACGCCGACCGAAACGCCGCCGCCGACCGCGACGCCGCGCTTTGCGCGACCCGCGCCCATCGCCGCGCCAACACCAGGGATGGACTTGGGCGTTGGCGCGGTGATCGGCATCGCGGGCGTTTTACTCGCCGGCGCGTTGGTGTTTTTCGGACTGGGTTTTGTGTGGTGGCGTCGCGTCAGTTAGCCGCGCGCCGCGCTCTGGGTTTGAAAACGATTTGCTAAAAGGATTTTAGAATGCGCTTTTTGATTACGGGCGGCGCGGGCTTTTTGGGTACCGCACTCGCGAATCATCTGATTTCGATTGGGCACCAAGTCCGCGTGTTGGACGATCTGAGCGCCGGCGATCCGAACCAGTTGGACGAGCGCGTGTTGTTCACGCGTGGCGATGTGCGCGATGTGCCCAAGTTGTGGACGTTGCTCAAAGGCACCGATTGCGTGTACCATCTCGCCGCGCGTGTGAGCGTGCCGGAATCGGTGTTGTATCCGGTAGATTACAATGCGGTGAACGTGGGCGGCACGGTCGCGTTGATGACCGCCGTGCGCGATGCCGGCGTCAAGCGCGTCATCCTCACGTCGTCGGGCGCGGCGTATGGCAAACAAGATCAACAGCCAGTGCGCGAAGACGCGTTGATGCACCCCGATACGCCGTACGCGGTGAGCAAGCTTGCCGCCGAGTACTATTTGCATTCGATTGGCGCGTTGTGGAAAATCGAAACGGTCGCGTTGCGCATCTTTAACGCGTTCGGTCCGCGCCAACCTCTGCCACCTTCGCACGCGCCGGTCATTCCACGATTTCTGAAGCAAGTTTGCGCCGGCGGCTCGGTCGTCGTGTTCGGGCAAGGCAAGCAGACGCGCGATTTTGTGTACATCGCGGATGTGGTCAGCGCGCTCGCCCACGCGGCGACCGCAGAACGCGTGAATCGCGCGATTATCAATATCGGCAGCGGGCAAGAAGTGAGCATCGCGCAATTGGTGGATCGCATCGAGCGCGCGGCGGGACGCGAAGCGCATCGCCTGGTCAACGCGGAAGAGGAAAGCGGCGTGTCGCGCCTGGTTGCCGACATTCAACTGGCGAACGAGTTGCTCAAGTGGAAACCACGCGTGTCGTTGGAAGATGGTCTGCAGCGAATGCTCGCGGACGACGAACGATTCAAACGGTAGGACCTTCATTCGATTTTGATTTGAACCCATAACTGACCGGAGGCATTGGTGAAACTTCACGAATATCAATCGAAAGCGATCTTTGCCAAGCACGGAATTCCGATTCCGAAAGGTACCGTCGTCGCGAACGCGGAAGAAGCGCGCCAAGCGGCGGCGCAACTCGGCAAAAAGGTTGTGATCAAATCGCAAGTGCTCGTCGGCGGACGCGGCAAAGCCGGCGGCATCAAGGTCGCGGCGACGCCGAACGAAGCCGAAATAATCGCGGACCACATTCTCGCGATGACGATCAAGGGCTTGCCGGTCCGCAAGGTGCTCGTGGACGAAGCGATCAACATCGCGCGCGAAATTTATTTGGGCGTCGTGATTGATCGCGCGACCAAGCGCGCGACGGTGATGGGTTCGGCGGCGGGCGGCGTCGAGATCGAAGAGGTGGCGCGAACGACGCCGGAGAAAATCGTGCGCGTGAGCATTGATCCCGCGTTCGGTTTGCAAGACTTTGAGGCGCGCGATCTCGCGTTCGCGATCGGCATTGACAAAGCGAACCTGCGCGAATTCGTCGCGATTGCGACCGGGTTGTATCGCGCGTTCGTGGATGTGGACGCATCGCTCGCGGAAATTAATCCACTCGTCGTGACTGGTGAAGGCAAATTGATCGCGGCGGATGGAAAAATCGTCCTCGACGACAACGCGCTCTATCGTCATCCTGATCTCGAACAATTGCGCGATGTGGACGAGGAAACGTCGGCAGAGATGCGCGCGCGCAAAGCGGGATTGTCGTACGTCAAACTCGATGGAACGATCGGGTGTATGGTAAACGGCGCGGGTCTCGCGATGGCGACGATGGACGTCATCAAGTTTTACGGCGGCGAGCCGGCGAACTTTCTCGATATCGGGGGCGGCGCGAAAGCGGACAAGGTGCAAGCCGCGCTCGAAATCATTCTCTCCGATCCGAACGTCAAAGCGGTGCTGTTCAACATTTTCGGCGGCATCACGCGCGGCGACGAAGTTGCGCGCGGAATTGTGGACGGCTTGCGGGCGATCAAGACAAACGTGCCGATGGTCGCGCGCATCGTCGGGACGAACGCGGAAGAGGGGCGCAAGATTCTCGCGAGCGCGAACATGATCACGGCAGAGACGCTCGAGGAAGGCGCGCAGAAAGCGGTCGCGGCGGCGCGGGGATAGGGAGTCCAGGAGCAACTTATGAATATTGTCGTTGACGCATCGGTTATTGTCGCGGTGATTGCAAATGAATCTGAAAAAGACGTGTTGATTCGCATGACGCAAGGTGCGGATTTGATTGCGCCCAATTCGATTCATTGGGAAATTGGAAATGCGTTTTCGGCAATGCTCAAGCGAAAACGGATAACGTTGGCGCAGGCGCAGAAAGCAATCGAGATCTACCAAAGCATTTCGATCAATTTTGTTGATGTTGATATTCGAGAATCGCTCAAGATTGCAGACGAGTTGGGAATTTACGCGTACGATGCATATCTGCTCCAGTGCGCGATCAAGTTTGCCAGCCCGTTAATTTCTTTGGATCGCGCGTTGCTGACGCATGCGCGGCAAAAGCGAATTCAAGTGATGGAGGTTGCCGAATGACCATCCGAACTCGTACACGAACGCGTCCGACGCTTGACGCAATTCTTGAGCGAGCCGCCAAGCAGGGACAATTGCGCATCAAGAACAAGCGCGGGCAGGTCTTTGTCATTCGCCCCGAACGCAAAACCAAATCGCCGCTGGATGTGAAAGGCGTAGATTTGAAAATGACCGGAGACGAAATCGTCCAATTTATTCACGAAGGACGAAGGTCGGTCTCGCGATAAAGTAGGGATGACGCGCAACTCTGATCACGGCGGAGACGCTCGAAGAAAGCGCGCAGAAAGCGGTCGTGGCGGCAAGAGGGTAGTCGGTGAGAGAAGATTGAGCGGAAGGTTTGCCAATGTACTTCGTGTTCTTCGTTCGTAAAGCGACAAACACCGCGTTGATTTTCAGCGCGCGCGATATGGATGAAAAAGAACGGCGACGGTATGAGCGAAAATAAGATGACTCGTGCAACTAGCATTTCGAAAGCAAAGACGCTAGATGATCTTGCTGAGTTTTGGGATACGCACAGATTGGATGATTATTGGGATCAAACTCACGAAGTCGAGTTTGAAGTTAGGGCGCAACGTCGTCGGCGTGTGACACTTGATCCCGAAGTGTACACGCGGCTTGCGGCGCAAGCGCACACGCGTGGCGTTCAGCTTGAGACATTGGTTAATCTGTGGTTAGCCGAACGATTGAAGCAAGGGGTCTAACGCATCGTCGGGACGAACGCGGAAGAGGGGCGCAAGATTCTCGCGAGCGCGAATATGATTACGGCGGAGACGCTCGAAGAAGGCGCGCAGAAAGCGGTCGCGGCGGCAAGAGGGTAGTATGCCAAAGTCCGATGGAAAACGTCGTAATACAATTACACTGCGGCGCTCGATGACAGTGCTTAGGAAACAAATGCCGGAATTGGCGGAGCTATATCAAGTCAAATCGCTCGGCATCTTCGGGTCGTATGTGCGGAATGAGCAAAAGCCGCGTAGTGATATGGACATCTTGGTGGAATTTGATCACGCGCCCGACTTGTTCAAGTTTATGGATTTGGAAGAGTACCTTGCCAAGCAATTGGGCGTCAAAGTGGACCTCGTTCCGCGCCGCGCGCTCAAAGGTGAAATCGGCGAGCGAATCTTGAGCGAGGTCGTTCGCGTATGACCTCGTCATGCTGATTCCATCGCTGAAACTAATTGCAAGGTCTTGATGCGAAAGCAGAAAGAAAACTGTGGGGCTTGGATCTCCGCAATGATGATTGCGGGGATCCAACTGGGTTGAGCGTGAGTTAGTGTGATCTCCGCAATGAGCATTGCGGAGAATATATGTTTCCAGACATTCCGCTTAATCAAAGGTGGAGTTCTTCCGAATAGTGGTACTCATGGTTATCAAACTAACAATTCACAAGCCGCGACCATACTTCGCAGAAGTGCCTTACTATCTTTGGGGTGAAGTCAACTACAAATCTGACGGCCATTGTCGTCAGCCTACTGACCGACAATGGACGTGGCTTGACCTGACGAATCGCGCCAATTATGAACGCGTCGCTATCAAAAGTTTTCTCTCTGATTTCGCAATTGAGTCGGATAACCCTAATCTGGCGGCGAGAACTGCAATGCTCCTAATAGAGCGTTCAGGTGCAACGGTTGGTCGTGAAGACCTACAGCAACTTGCTGGTGTTTGGTCGCACACTGAAGCACTCGCGCGGACGCGCAGAATACAAGCCGAGTTTTCACGAGAAGAACTCAAGCCCTTTGACTCACACTTGTTTTGGGGAAGTTGGAAGTGGGTTGGCTGGTTTGCCACAGATTTGACATGGGTTGGACGTTGGATAATGAATTCGGTACTTACCCATGACGCACGCGCCGTTAAGTTATGCGTTGAATGGTTGAGAAACGGGACTGTCCACAAAGACCAAAGCGCAGCCTTGCGGTACGCACTAACAACGCTGACTGGACTCTCTTTTGATACCAATGCTAACTGGGTCAGTTGGTACGACGGGCAAGGAAAACAGAAATACCCCGAACCAAATTTACAGACCTGGCTTAAAGAACTAAAACGCAATCAATAACAATAAACTTGAACGTCTGGAAACACACGCACCACGACAACGGCGGTATCGGTTGCCAAATGGTAGTCGCTTTCAATTCGTCCGCCGTTGTCGGTGTGCTGTAGCGTTTGGCGACATTCTGTTGGAACCAGCGACCCTTGCACAACAACGGCTAGACTGCTACCAGGAATTCTTGGGTAAGAAAGGAGACCACACATGGCAAAGTGCGCGGTTTTTAACACAAGAGGACACAGGGTAGTAGATATTACATTTCAGTCTTTACCTCCAGATACCGACGCAACGGTGTTTTCTGCAACTGGACAGAAGATTGGCTCTATAAAGTCACGGCACGCCTTCAGCGAAAGTACCTTCTTCAACGCACAAGGTGAGAGCATTGGGACAGTATTCGGTAACGTTGTTGTTGAAGACATCCCTTGTATGGCCGTGAACAACAAAAACGAAACAGTTGGTGGAGTGGTGAATGCCCACCGAGTGATGTGGGGAACGAGTCCCGACAAATGGACTTTAGTCGGAACAGTCGAGACCGAAAGTTGGACATCCGCTGATGACCACGGTCTTAGCGAAACTATGATTTCGATAGGTAAAGGCAACCCTAGCCTCGTCCACGTCAAAATTGTTCAAGTTAAACAGCGGATATTATCTGGCGTGGCGGCGTTGCTTCTCAACCAGTTGGAAAAGGGGATTGAGAAAGCGGTGCCTACGAGTCGGACGATCACACCAATACCGACGTCAGGAGTCCCAACGAGAACTGGAGTTGCAAAGACACAACCAGTTCCCGCTCCAACAAAACAACGGATGTGGACGTGGGGAATCTTAGGTATTGTAGTTCTGGCCTTTCTCTTTCTGATTTCAATAGCGGTGTTTCAGATATATCAAAGGTGGCAGCTAGAGCAACAGAAACAAGAGCTTTATCAATCGGCAGTAGTTGCTCTTTCGTCTGAACAATGGGAAAATGCACAAAACATTTTGGGAAGACTTATCTCCATTGATAGCAATTATCGAGACGCTCAAAGCTTGCTGCGCGAGAGCTACTATCGCTCAGCTATGGCTCATATGAAAATAAAAGAGTGGGAGAAGGCACAAGCAGAACTCCAAACTCTGATCAAGCTAGATACCAATTACCGCGATGTACAGACACTACTTAAAGATAGTTATTATAACGCTGGTATCAGTTATTTAAGTATAGGCAACAAAGCTAAAGCGCAAGCGAACTTTATGGAATTGCTCAGGCGATATGGCAATTTCAACAACAGCATGGATTTACTCCTCCGAAACATTCAGCCATCAAAACTGAAAATCGTGGGTGTAACTGGAGACGAAGGGGACCCAAAATTTCATCCATTTAAGAACATTGTGGATGGGAGTTCGGAGACATTTGGGAAGGTCCTTGCTCCTGATCCCCAACCAGGAGTCTGGGCAAAACCCACAGATGGCCGCTTCATCTTGAATTTTGAAAAACCCGCTATGGTTACACTATTTCGGATTTACATTGGGGGGAAAGAACGATCATATTGGATAAACGCAGAATTGATAGCTGGGACTCTGCAGTTTTCAGATAGCTCGCTACGAACAATCAAATTGGACGGTAGATCAGGTTGGCATGATATTCCCTTGAATCCAATCCTAACTACCTCCGTGACCATAAGATCTACAGAGGTTATTCGTCTAGGAACTGGAGTGGGCTTGGATGTGATAGAGGTCGAATTATATGGGTACCAATAAACGCAGTACCGCAAAACTCACTTTTTGACTAAACAGGGTTCTCATGCACACTGTCTCTATCCTACCAAAGAAAGAGCAGCGCATGAGAACCCCAAAGACATTATACCATACGACGCCGACGATATATCCCTGTGAATT
>JACRBM010000004.1 GCA_016219275.1 Chloroflexota bacterium | reverse complement strand
ATGGGCGTCCACTCTATCGGCTATCTGAATACCCACCTTTGCCATCCCAGGACATTCAAACGGAAATCGCCCATCGCGAAACTTACATTCTACGACACGTTGCTTGACGGTTATCACCCCTTTTTCCCAGTGATACCCGCAAGATTTGTGTCGTATAACCAATTTCGATCTTCCTACTTTGTTTGATGTACAATCGGTCAAGTATCTTTCATCTTGTCCTCCTACAATTTGAAATTGTCCAACGGACTCTTGATCTTTTCTTTTCCGCGTTCGGTTACATGCGTGTATCGTTCAGTCGTCTTGATACTGCCGTGTCCCAATAATTCCTGGATGTACCGCATGTCCACGCCATCCTCTAGTAGATGCGTCGCGAATGAATGGCGTAAGGTGTGAAATGTCGCTGGCTTGAGAATGCTTGCCTTGTTCTTGGCGTCCTCAAAAACGTGTTGCGCGGAACGCTCCGATAAATGATCGCTCCGGTCATCTCCCGGAAATAGCCAATCCCTCGGTTTGAACACGCGCACATACTCGCGCAAAATTTCCAGCGCCGTGGTCGAAAGCAACGTATCGCGATCCTTTGCCCCTTTGCCTGCCGTAACGCGAATGGTCATTCGTTTCGAGTCAATGTCACTTACTTTCAGCCGCACCACTTCGCCCACGCGCAAGCCGGCGGAATATGCCGTCACCAGCAATGCCTTGTGTTTGAGGAAAGTCGTGACCTTGAAAATTTTGACGACATCCTCACGACTCAGCACGCGCGGCAATTGCTCCGGTCTCTTCATGCGCGGTAGATCGCGTACCTTCTCACGCTGTCTCAATGCCGTCTCGTAGAAAAAGACCAAGACCGCGCGTGCTTGGCGGCAGTACGACGCGGAAACGCGCCCACTGGATGCCATGAAAACAAGATACGCGCGAATTTGAGCCGTCGTTGCCTGTGCCGGTTCGATGCGCTCTTGGGCAAGCCAATCGAAGTAATTTCGCAGATGCTGTCCATAACATTTCCGCGTCAGATACGCCATCCCGCGCAAAACGAGTTCATCATCGGCTTGTTTGATAAGCGGATGCGGGGGATTGGTGGTGAGCGGTTTGCCTTCCCCGGCAATGTAGCGATGCCGCGGCTTCTTGACTGGTGCGCCGGGCTGTTTCGGTTTCACTGCGATCATCTTCGGCGGCGGACTCGGCGGCAGCGCGACGATTTCCGCTAATGCTTTGCGCGTCTCCGGCGATTCGGGCAGCGACCACTGTTTGCGTTCCGGATTCCACCGCGCGCCGGGAATTTCTTTCAATCGCGCCAATTCCGCATCCCCAAACCGCGTCAACGAAACCCACACCTTGCCGTTCTCGGTCTGTTCGATCTTGAGTGTTGCCATTCACGTGGCTCCTTCGATGTCGGATTGATTGCCGCGCAAATACAAACACCTGCCGCCGACACGCGAATTTCGCGCGCCAACGAGCAGGTGCGTGAGAGAGCGAACTACCGAACCCAAACGAACCCCAGCCAATCACCCGGTTTCCTCCGGCAATCAGCGTTTTTTCGTGACTACTTCCATGCTCATAATACCTTCGCCAATCAAAAACTGAATGCAAAATCGTGGGGCAATTTTCCAAAATTGCCAAACAGAATCCGCGTTTGGCGAAGGTGTTGTGCTCATTATCGCCATAGAGTGCATAGAGTGCATAGAGTTCATAGAGAAATTCTTGTTTTCCCTCTATGTGCTCTATGTTCTCTATGGCAGACCGGCGTAGTTACGATTTTTCGTGCGGGTCAAAGCCAAGCGTTCACTTTAATTATACGACGGACTCGTCGCTAGTGCAAAATCTGCGACAAGAATAATTTCGTCCGGTCTTGCTGCGGATTCTCAAAGATTTGTTGCGGTGTGCCTTGCTCGATCAACTCGCCGTGATCGAAGAACACCATGCGGTGCGCGACGTTGCGCGCAAACCCCATCTCGTGTGTTACACACAACATCGTCATCCCGCTCTGCGCGAGTTCCGTCATCACGTCGAGCACCTCCTTGATCATCTCCGGGTCGAGCGCGCTCGTCGGCTCGTCGAACAACATGATCTTGGGTTGCATCGCGAGCGCGCGCGCAATCGCGACGCGCTGTTGCTGTCCGCCCGAGAGTTGCGCCGGATACTTGCGCGCTTGCTCCGGAATGCCGACGCGGTTGAGCAAATCCGTCGCGATCTGCTCCGCTTTTTCGCGCGACCATTTGCGGACCCACATCGGCGCAAGCGTGATATTGTCCATCACGGTCAGGTGCGGAAACAGGTTGAACGATTGAAACACCATGCCGATCTCGGTGCGAATCGCGTGAATGTTCCGCACGTCGTTCGTCAGTTGAATGCCGTCCACGATGATCGTGCCGCGCTGATGTTCTTCGAGCCGGTTGATCGTGCGAATGAACGTAGACTTGCCGGAACCGGAGGGTCCGAAAATCACGAGCACTTCGCCCTGCTTGACGGTGATGTTGATGCCTTTGAGCACGTGCAAACGATCAAACCACTTGTGGACATCCTGACAAATGATAATGTCTTTACTGCTGTCTGCCATGAATGACTCCTCTAAACAAAGGATGAAGGATGAGGGATGAAGGATGAGGATTCATCTTCCATCCTTCATCCTTTTGTCTTTAACGCTTTCCTACGCCGAGCGCTTCTTCCAACCGATAACTCGCGAACGACATTGCGTAACTAAAGAGGAAAAAGACCGCGGCGACGAACATGTACACTTCGGTTTGCAGACCCAGGAATTGCGGCTGCGCGAGCACGCTCCGTCCCACGCCGAGCAAGTCGAGCAAGCCGACGATGAGGACGAGCGTTGTATCTTTGAACAGCGAAATAAACAAGCCGACAATCGCGGGAATGACCATGCGCAACGCTTGCGGCAAAACGATGAACAACGTCACGAGCATGTTGCTCAAGCCGAGCGCGTGCGCGGCTTCGACCTGCCCGCCGGGAATCGCTTGCAAACCGCCGCGCACATTCTCCGCCATGTACGCGGCGGTGAACAATGTAAACCCAGCCATCGCGCGCACCACGTTGTCAATCCGCACGTCGGTCGGCAAAAAGAGCGGCAACATAATTTGCGTCATGAACAAGATCGTGATGAGCGGTACGCCGCGCACGAGTTCGATGTAGAAGATGCTAAACCACCTGATCGCCGGCAACGCACTGCGCCGTCCCAGCGCGAGCAATACGCCGAGCGGAAACGATAGCACGATGCTGACGAGCGCGAGCATGAACGTCAACAGCAAACCGCCCCAGCGACTCGTCGAAACTTCGGGCAGCCAACTTACACTGGCAAATCCCTGCAACAGCACGAGCGTTGCGACGAACGACGCGAGCCACAACCCGACGAGTGGCGTGCGCCACTTGGTGTGTCCGCGTCCCAGGACAAAGCCGACAATCGCGAGCGCGAGATTCGCGCCGAGCCAGACAAATCCTTCGCTGATCGGAAACGCGATGAACGCTACGACGAGCAACGTCGCGACTCCGGCGGCGTACGAGATCGCAAATGTCCGCAGCGTGCCGCCCCACACGCTGCCGGTCACGCCCATCAGCGCCGAGACCAGCGTCAACGCGATCCACACGCGATTTACTTGATCGGGCGGGTACGGTCCGATCATAAACAGGCGAATGTTCGCGGTGACGACATCCCAGCGCGCGCTTGTGATCGTCCAGCCGATCAATCCGCTCACGATGGCATAGAGGAACCAGCCCATCACGAGAGTGACGAGCGAGTTGTACCACGTGCTGAACAAATTCTTTCTTAGCCAGCCAATTACGCCGACCGACGTACGCGGCGGTTCGAGAGTGTTTGCAGTTGTTGTCATGATTTTTTGTTCTTGCTCTAATTGCTAGGGTAGAAACCAGGTTTCTTTAAGAAACCTGGTTTCTGCCGTAAATCATCTTTCCAAAATTTGCACGCGGCGATTGTAGAGATTCATCAACAACGACGTGAACAAACTCATCGCGAGGTACGTGCCCATCACGAGTAAAATTGCCGGCACCGGCTGTCCCGTTTGATTCGCAATCGTTTGATTGACGCTGAACAGATCGGGATACCCAATCGCGACGGCGAGCGATGAGTTCTTCGCCAGGTTGAGATACTGACTGGTGAGCGGCGGAATGATGACGCGCATCGCTTGCGGAAAGACGACGAGCGACAGCGTTTGCCCTTCGCCCAAGCCCACCGCGCGCGCGGCTTCGATTTGTCCTTTGCTGACCGCCTGAATCCCGCCGCGCACGACTTCGGCGATGAACGCGGCAGTGTAAATCACCAAACCAAAAACGAGCGCGCCAAATTCCGGCGAGAGCGCGATGCCGCCGGAGAAATTGAATCGCCCGCGCTCGGGCAGTTCCAGGTTGAGCGGAGATGCGCCAGCGGCGAACCAACCGATCAGCGGAAAAATAATCAGCGCCGCGAGCACGCTCAGGTGCGGTGTGAAACTGTAACGCATCCTGGGATGGCGCGTGAGCATCACCCACGCGATTATCGCGATGACGACGGCGGCGGCGATGAACGCAAGCCAGAATTGAAACGTGTCGGTCGGCAGAGGTTTCGGCAGGTAGATGCCGCGTTGGCTCGCGTAGATGGAGCCGGGGAGTTCGATGCTTTCACGCACCGGCGGAAATTTCACGAACACGCCGAAATAAATAAAGATGAGTTGCACGAGGAGCGGCGTGTTGCGAATGACTTCGATGTACCACGCCGCGAGGTTGTTCGCCAGCCAGTTCGACGACAAGCGCGCGACGCCGGTGATGACGCCGAGAATCGTCGAGAGCACGATGCCGACGACGCTGACGAGGAGTGTGTTGAGCAAGCCGACCGCGAACGCGCGCCCGTACGTATCGGTAGGTTTGTACTCGATGAGACTTTCACCGATCTCGAACGCGGCTTCGCGCTCGAGATAATCGTATCCCGCCGCCAACCCGCGCTGGCGCATCGCGGAGGTGAGGTTGTTGTAGAAAAACGCGGCGGCAAGAATCAGAATGAGGATAAATAAAATCTGACTGATGATGGCAATGACGCGCACGTCGCGCCAAAATGGTACAGCAGCGTGTTGCATAACGGACGGGTGTTGCACAATAATATCTCCGATGCAAGACAAACCCCCACCCTAACCCTCCCCCTGAAAGGGGGAGGGCAGGGTGAGGGTCAGAGACTAGCGATACGGCGGCGGATAGAGCAGACCGCCCTTGGTCCATAGATTGTTCGGACCGCGCGGGATGTTGAGTGGTGTGCTCGGTCCGAGCGTGCGATCGTAAATCTCGCCGTAATTGCCGACGGCTTTGATCACTTTCACGACCCAGTCTTTTTCGAGACTGAGACCCTTGGCTAACGCATCGTCGCCCAGCAAGCGCATGATGACCGGATCCTTGCTCGTTTTCGCCATGTCCTCGACGTTCTTGGACGTGACGCCGGATTCTTCCGCTTGAATGATGTTGTAGATGACCCATTTAACTACGTTGAACCAGGGATCATCGCCGAGCGGCGTCGCAGGTCCGAGCGGTTCCTTGGACATTGTGACGTCCATGATCTCGTGATCGGCAGGCGTCTTGAACACGGTGCGGCGCGATGCTAGCTGCGACTTGTCGCTCGTCACGGCATCGCAACGACCTTGCTCGTACGCGGCGTAGGTTGGATCAATGTCTTGGAACACGACCGGTTTGAAATCCACACCGGCGGCGCGCATTTGATCGGTGAGATTCAATTCGGTTGTCGT
>JACRBM010000003.1 GCA_016219275.1 Chloroflexota bacterium | reverse complement strand
GTCCTCAAGCGACGGTGCTATGGTCTGCTCAATGTGGAGCATCTGTTCCAACGCATTTTTCTGGATTTAGAAGGCTATCGCCTGTTTGCTCGACGCACCACTAGATGTGTCGCTTATCACGGCAATTCCCAATGAACCAGATTTTCGGTTCTCCGAGAATTACCGTGACGTAGGGCAGTCTTGTGCCTGCCCGTCCGGGCAACCACAAGGATTGCCCCTACCAAAAACGGATCACGGCAATTCCCAATGAGCCATTTATTCGGTGGTCTGCTGTAGGTCGGCAGCGGTCCAATCGCGTCTTATGCAACCCACTTGACACCGCACTTTGCCTGCGTATAATTCGACTCACAGACGGCAAAACTGGGTTAGTTGCTCCGCTAGCGGGAGTCACTTTGCAGGTCATTTTTCCCTCAAACATCCGTTCTAGCATTTCCCATCGTTCTCCGGGATTTCCTTCCGCTTACCCGCCATCTGCTGATTCCTCACTGATCGCTCCAACAATCCGTCACGTACGGAGGGTGCATGGAAATTAAAGACATGAGCGCGGTGCGCGTGAGTCTTGCCTCACCCGAACAAATCCGCGCCTGGTCGTACGGCGAAGTGCTCAAGCCAGAAACGATCAACTATCGGCGCTTGCGTCCCGAACGCGATGGTTTGTTCGACGAACGCATTTTCGGACCGACGCGCGATTGGGAATGCTACTGCGGCAAGTACAAAAAAGTGCGCTTCAAAGGCGTCATCTGCGAAAAGTGCGGCGTCGAAGTCGCGCCGGCGCGCGTGCGCCGCGAACGCATGGGGCACATCGAACTCGCCGCGCCGGTCGCGCACGTGTGGTACACGCGGCGCGTGCCCTCGTACGTCGGTTTGCTGCTCGATGTGACGCGCCGCAACCTCGACCGCGTGTTGTACTTCGCGCAGTACATGATTACGCGCGTGGATGAAGCCGCGCGCCAACGCGCCCAGCATCGGCTCGAAGAAGAACTCGCGACGAAAATCGAACGCGAACAGAAAATCGCGCAAGACAAAATTGATCGGCTCGAACTCGAGTACGAGGAGGACGTGGAGAAACTGAGCAAGCGCACCGACACGGCGATTGCGAAACTCGAAGACCAGTTGAACGCCGAGACCGACGAGATCGTCAGCGCGGGCAAGGCACTCGAACGACGCTTGGAAGAATCGGGACGCGAGGTACGCAAAGCAGTGGTGTTCGAGCCGACCGGCGAAACGATCGTCGCGGAAGGCGAAGAGATCGCGTCCAAGCATCGCAAAAAATTGCGCGAGCTGATCGAAGCGCGCCTCGCCGAAATCGAAAAAGAAATTCGCGCGAAACAAAAAGACAAGAAATTATTGTTCCAAGCCGAGCGCGATCAAAAGAAGCACGCGCTCGAAGGACAACTCGGCGAGCTAAAGCAAGCGCGCGATGAGAAACTCGCCGCGCTCGAACAGGCGATGGAACCCCGGATCGAAGAATTGAAGAGTCTCGCCGAACGCGAATTCTTGTCCGAGGTGCGCTATCGCGAACTCGCGGATCGCTGGGCGAACGTGTTCCAAGCCGCGATGGGCGCGGAAGCGGTGTACGACGTGCTCAAACGCATGGACCTCGAGGTGATGGCGCGCGACTTGCGCCACAACATTCGCGCGACGCGCTCCAAGCAACTCCGCAAAAAAGCGATCAAGCAACTTCGCATCGTCGAATCGCTCCGCCGCGCGAACAACCGCCCCGAGTGGATGATCCTCACCGTCCTGCCGGTCATTCCGCCGGAACTCCGCCCGATGGTGCAATTGGATGGCGGTCGGTTCGCGACGAGCGACCTGAACGATTTATATCGCCGCGTCATCAATCGCAACAATCGGCTCAAGCGTCTGCTCGAACTCGGCGCGCCCGAAGTCATCGTCAACAACGAGAAACGGATGTTGCAAGAAGCCGTGGACTCGTTGATTGACAACGCGCAAAAAGGCAAGGCGGTTTCCGCGCGCGGACAGCGCAAACTCAAATCGCTTTCCGATTTGCTCAAAGGCAAGCAAGGTCGCTTCCGCAAAAATTTGCTCGGCAAGCGCGTGGATTATTCCGGACGTTCCGTCATCGTCGTCGGTCCGCATTTGAAATTGAATCAGTGCGGTCTGCCCAAGAGCATGGCGCTCGAACTCTTCAAGCCGTTCGTGATGCACAAGCTCGTCGAGAGCAAGTACGCGCACAACATCAAATCCGCCAAACGTCTCGTGGACCGCCAATCGTCCGAAATCTGGGATGTGCTCGAAGAGATCATCAAGGATCACCCAGTATTGCTGAACCGCGCGCCGACGTTGCACCGACTCGGCATCCAGGCATTCGAAGTGATTCTCGTCGAAGGGAGCGCGATTCAAATTCATCCGCTCGTGTGCGCGGCGTTCAACGCGGATTTTGACGGCGACCAGATGGCGGTGCACGTACCGCTTTCCGTCCACGCGAAAAAAGAGGCGCGCGAGTTGATGCTCTCGTCGTCGAACCTGCTCAAGCCCGCGTCCGGCGAACCGATCGTCGAGCCGACCAAAGACATGGTGCTCGGCGTGTACTATTTGACGATGCAAGAGGACGGCGCGAAAGGCGAAGGCAAGGTCTTTGCGTCGGTGGACGAGGTAATTTTCGCGTACGACCTGGGTCACGTAGACTTGCACGCAAAAATCAAATTGCCGCGCGTCGTCAAAAAGAAAACCGAATTGTTCGAGACGACGGTCGGACGTGTGATCTTCAATCAGATCGTCCCGCCCGGCGTGCCGTACGTCAACGACACGCTCGACAAGAAAAAACTAAAGGAATTTATCGCGGCGGTGCATCAACGCCTCGGCTCGCTCGAGACGGCGGAGATCGCCGACCGCGTCAAAGACCTCGGCTTTCGTTTCGCGACGCGCAGCGGCTTGACGATCGCGATTGACGACATTAACGTGCCCGGCGAAAAACGCGCGATCATTGATCGCATCAGCACGCGCGTCGCCGAAGTCGAACAGCAGTATCGGCGCGGTCTCATCACCGAGGACGAGCAGTACGTCAAGACGGTCGAGTTGTGGACCGAAGCGACCGAGCAAGTGACCGACGCGGTCGCGAAAGGCATGAATCCGCATTCGCCGATTCGCGTGATGGCGAACAGCGGCGCGACGAAAGGCGGTTTCCAACCGATTCGCCAACTCGCCGGGATGCGCGGCTTGATGGCAGACCCCGCCGGGCGCATCATCGCGTTGCCGATCAAATCGAATTTCCGCGAAGGGTTGACCGCGCTCGAATATTTTATTTCGACGCACGGCGCGCGCAAAGGTCTGGCGGACACCGCGTTGCGTACCGCGGACGCGGGCTATCTCACGCGGCGGCTTGTGGATGTCGCGCAAGAAGTCATTATCACCGAACATGATTGCGGAACGCGCGCGGGCATCTGGCTGGATGCGACCTCCAAGGAACGCACCGGCGAAACGCTTGCCGAGCGCGTCGTCGGACGCGTTGCCGCGGCGGACATCAAACATCCGCGCACCGGCGAAACGATTGTGCCGACGGGCGAACTCGTCACCGAAGAATTGTGGGCGCAAGCCGAAGCCGCCAAAGTGGACAAGGCGTACCTGCGCTCGCCGTTGACGTGTGAGTCGCGGCACGGGTTGTGCGCGAAATGCTACGGGCGCGATCTGGCGCGCGGCGGCGTGATTCACATGGGCGAAGCGGTCGGGATTATCGCGGCGCAATCCATCGGCGAACCTGGGACGCAGTTGACGTTGCGTACGTTCCACACGGGCGGCGTCGCGGGCGTCGAAGACATTACGCACGGTCTACCGCGCGTCGAAGAATTGTTCGAGGCGCGCGATCCCAAAGGCGAAGCGATTCTCGCGGAGATTGACGGCACGGTGCGATTGGCAGACAACGAAGGACATCGCAAACTCAAGATCACGTCGTCGCACGTGCAGCGCGACGAGTACGCGATTCCAGCCAAAGCGCGCGCCGCTGTGCGCGACGGCGACAAGATCGCCGACGGCACGATCATCATTAAAGCTCCAAACGGCGATGAGATCATCGCGCAAAAGGGCGGCGAAGTGATTCGCGAAAATCATCACCTCGTCATCCGCTATCAGCAAAAAGAAGAACGCGAGTACGACGTGCCGGCGAACGCGCGTCTGCGCGTCGAGGATGGCAACAAGGTTCGCGCGGGCGCGCAACTGACCGAAGGGTCGTGCAATCCGCATCGCGTTTTGCAAATCCTGGGTCGCGAAGCCGCGCAGTTGTATTTGCTCGAACAAGTGCAAACGGTGTACCGTTCGCAAGGCGTCAACATTCACGACAAGCACATCGAGATGATTCTGCGGCAAATGTTCCGGCTTGTGCGCGTCAAGGCGACCGGCGACACGTCGCTGTTGCCGGGGCAAATGGTGGATCGGCTCACGTTCGACGATACGAACGTCCATGTTCTCGCGCGCGGCGGCGTGCCGGCGGCGGCGCAACCGATATTGCTCGGCGTAACGAAAGCATCGCTCAACACCGAGTCGTTCCTCAGCGCGTCGAGTTTTCAGCACACGGTCAACGTGTTGTCCGAAGCCGCCATCGGCGGACGTCGCGACGATTTGTACGGTTTGAAGGAAAACGTCATCATCGGCAAACTGATTCCGGCAGGCACGGGCTTTCGCCGTCGCAAGCCGATTTCCGCGCACGCGCTCGCCGTAATCGCCAAGCGCGGGCATCGCTTGAGCGAGGACATTCGTCTCGAAGATGAAGAACTCGCCGAAGCGGAAGAATTCGAAGAGTTGCTCGCGGCGCATGAAGTCGAAGACGCCGATGCGGAGCCGGACGATGAAGCAGTGGGCACGCCGGAACAAGTCGCCGCGGATTCGGACGAAGCGATTGACGACGAACCGCCGGAACCGGACGACGAACCGATCGAACTAGACGACGACGAGTTCGACGATGACGCGGACAACGAAGACGACGACGAGGATGAAGATGACGAGGAATGAAAACTGAAACTTGCGCCGGCGATTGCCGGCGCAAGTTTTTTGTCTGCCGATAAATCCATAACGCGGTAGAGTTGCAACGAGATTATCTTTGCGATTGAACGCCTTTGTCAGAATCCAGGTTTCTTCGATAAACCTGGATTCTTTTTTACGCGCTAACCGTTTGGCGAAGATATCGCGATTGTGATCGTTTTTCGGCAGGCATACTTAACCCAGGAATGCGCCGGACAAATTTGTCCGGCGCATCTCAGTGGAGAGATCCTCCTGGATTATGCTTGGGACAAATCACGTCGCCGACTCGCAAATATCCTTAACGATTTTCTTATTCAAATTCGAGCGCCGCGCAAATACACCACTGGGATGATTGCGTATTCCTGCATAGACCACTAAATTCTAGGAGGGAAGAAATGAAAACTGTTCGTCTCGTCACGCTTCTCATCGTTGCGCTAATCGTACTGGCGGCGTGCGCCGCTCCGCCGACGCCCACGCCCGTGCCAACGCCGGTGCCGCCCACTGCTACGCGTGTGCCACCAACCAACACGCCGGTCCCGCCGACGGCGGTACCACCGACCACCGTGCCACCGACCGCCGTGCCACCTACGGCGGTTCCGCCAACCCAGCCACCGGCGGCAACGGCAACCACCGTTCCGCCTAGCCCAACGCCGGTCACCAAGCCCGCGACCTTGGCGCTCAATCAAACGAGTCTCGGCAAAATCATTACCGATGGCAATGGCATGTCGCTCTACATGTATCCGCCGGACACGCGCGAACCCAGCACGAGCAATTGTTACGACTCGTGTGCGCGCGCGTGGCCCCCGCTGCTCACGGCGGGCAAGCCGGAACTAAAGGGCACAGATCTGACCGCGTCCTTGGTCGGCACGACGACGCGCAAAGATGGCACGACCCAGGTTACGTACAACGGCTGGCCCCTGTACTTTTGGAATCGCGATCGCAACCCCGGCGATGTGCTGGGTCAAGGCGTCGGCGATATCTGGTGGGTGATGACCGCGGACGGCGGAATCATCACAGCGCCGGTCACCGTCGCGATTCAGGTTCCGCTCGGCGCGGGACGTGATGGCGATCAAAATGGCACGGCGACGTTGACTTCGCGCGGCGCCAAGACCGATGTTTCGATCAACATCAAACCCGGTCCGCAAGGCGTGGCGCAACCCGCGCACATTCACGAAGGTGTGTGCCCGGCGCCCGGCGCGGTCAAGTACCCGCTCACTAACGTCGTTGACGGACGATCTACGACCTCGCTCGATGTGACGCTCGCCGATCTGCTCAAGGGTGGATTCGCGATCAACGCGCACAAATCTGCCGCCGAAGCCGGCATGTATGTCGCGTGCGGTAACGTGCCGCAAGGCGCGATCGTCAAACTTGATAAAGGTCGCGATGGCGATCAACCCGGCACTGCCGTCTTGCTCGCGCAAGGCGCCAAGACCGAAGTGAACGTGTTCATCAAACCGTCGCCCGGTGTGCCGCAACCCGCGCACATTCACGAAGGCGCGTGCCCGGTTCCCGGCGCGGTCAAATATCCGTTGACGAACATCGCGGAAGGCAAATCCAAGACCTCGGTGGATGCCGCGCTCGCCGATCTGCTCAAGGGTGGATTCGCGATCAACGCGCACAAATCTGCCGCTGAAGCCGCCAAGTACGTATCGTGCGGTGATCTAAAATAATCAAATAAAAAAACACCTCCCAGGTTTGCAAACCTGGGAGGTGTTTTTTTATTTGAGTGTCAGCATATACGCGATCAAGTCCTCGAGTTGTTGCGGCGTGAGCGTTTGCCCAAAGGTTTGATCCATCGCGCTGTTGCCATCTTTGCCGCGAAACGCATCGTTGCCGGGCACGATGTAAATGTCCGGACTGACGATGGACTCGCGAAAATACTCGGCGACGGTTTTCGCTTTGCCAGTGTACGCGGGCGACTTGAGCACTTGCTCCGCCAACGTCACCGCGTTTCCCAGGTTCGGACCCGAGTCTTCGCCTGGTCCGGGCGATGGACGATCCGGGTAATGACACGAGTTGCACTCGATCTTGGGCACGCCGAACAATTTCGCGCCGTTTGCCGCATCGCCTTTGAGCGCGCCCGTCGCAACTGGCGCTGTTGAACCTTTCAGCGTCAACAAGTACGCGACGAGGTCATCCACTTGTTGCGGCGTCAACAGCTTGGCAAAATTTTGTTCCATCGCGCTCGCGCCGTCTTTCTCGCGAAAATTATCGTTGCCGGGCACGATGAACACATTCGGCGTCAGAATGGATTCGCGCAGATAGTCGGCGACGGTTTTCGCTTTGCCGGTGTACGCCGGCGATTTGATGATTTGCTCGGCGACGACCGCGATGTTTCCCAGGTTCGGCGCGGTGTCTTCGCCGGCTCCCGGTGTATCGCGGTCGGGATAGTGGCACGCGTTGCACTCGATCGGTTTTTGAGTAAATAATTTCGCGCCATTCGCCGGGTCGCCTTTGCTATCGGCGACAGATGCAGTAGTTGGTTGCGCGGCGGCGCGCGTCGCAGTGGCAGTCGGCGCGGGAGTGTTGGTTGGCGGTACGCGCGTCGCGGTCGGCGGGATTGGCGTACTCGTCGGTGGAACCGGCGTTGCGGTCGGCGGAATTGGCGTACTCGTCGGCGGAACCGGCGTCGCGGTCGGCGGCATGGGTGTCGGCGTGGGCGTTGACGGCGCGGCGCACGCGGCGAGCAACGCCACGCCAAGCGCGAGCGCGCTCAATCGCACTAGATATCGAAACACAATCTCCTCCTTTTCGGTTGTGAATGTTCGTGATTCCTCAACCTTGCGAAGGTTTGAAGGCGTCATTCTCCAGGAATCGGATTTGTTATCGTCGCGCGATTCCGCGGATAAGTGATTGATAACCTTCGCAAGGATGGGCTGTAGATACGAATGTTCTGGTTCTGATGTTCTTACGCAAAAAAGAACTGACCGGTTTTCGACACGCGAACCGGTCAGGTTGATTCATTCCTTCCACTTGGATCGTTCTTTTTCGACCCAGGCAAATTTTCGTTGGAGCGCGCTCGTGTAAAGCCGCTTCCAATCGTACCCGACGTGATCGCCCCAGGATTTGTACACGCGCGGGTCAATATAATTTTTGAGCGACGTGCCCAGGTTGTAATCGCGCGTCCTTTTTGCCAGGTCGAGTTGCAGGGACGCGCGTTCGACGCGTTCTTCGTAGTTTTCTTGCGCGACGAGCGGCGCTTGGCGCGCCTGTTCGAGCACGGCTTGCGCCTTGGCGACGCGTTCGGCGTAACGCGCCGGACCGGTCGCAAGATCGTGTTGCGCGCGTTTGAGCGCGGCTTGCGCTTGCGTGAGTCGCTTGTTTATCCCGCGCGTTTTGGCGCGCTGATTCTTGGTCGCGGCGTCGAACACTTTGCGCGCCGAGGAAATACGTTCTTTGAGCCGCTTGAGTTTTGTGTCGTGCGTCTTTTTTGTTTCAGCAAGCGCCTTGCGCGCGGCGCGCACGCGTTTCTCGTGTTGCGCCAACGCCTTTTTATTTTTCGGAGGTTTTTTCTTTGCGAGCGCGTCGAGTGCGGCTTGCTTTTTCTTCAGCGCGACGTGCGCGGCGGCTTCCACCGGTTTCTGCGCGGACAGCAAATGCTCGAGCGCGGTTTGGCGCGCCTTGACCTGCTCCGCGAGTTGCGGCAACGCGGCTTGTTGCGCGCGTAGTTTCGCCAACGCTTCTTCGCGCGCCTTGACCTGCGCCGCCAATTTTTCTGGATCGGGCTTGGCGGACAATAATTTTTCCAACGCGCGCTCGCGCGCCAGAATCTGCGCGTGAAGTTTACGCGCGTCCGGTTTTGCCGCGCGCAATTTTTCGGTTTCGATCTCGCGTTTGGCGAGCGTCTCTTCCCAGTTTTTCGGCGGCGTGCGTTTGTGGTTGCACACGATTGCCGCATTCAAGTTCGCCAAGCGCGCGGCGTAATCCTTCTGGTGCATCGGCGCGTCCGCACTGACGGTTTGCTCCAGCAACTTGGTTCGTACGGCGGTCGTCGCGTGGTACGTGCGAAACACCTTCGCCGTCAAGCCCGGCACGATGCCGCTGAGAAAGCGGTTGATGTGCGTTGAGTCCACCTTGTCAAAGATCTGTTCGCCGGGTTGCTTGCCGCGCGATAGATCGAGCAAGTTGCGGGCGAGCGCTTCTTCTGTCTCGTCGCGCGCAATAGATTTCTCCCACAGCACGCTATCCTTGCCGAGAAAGTTGAAATCAATCCGCTCCGCTTCGACGCGCACGTGCTCCACGCGCAGAGTGGACGCGCCGACGGTGTCCGCTTCGTCTTCGTCTTTTTCGTCGCCGACGCGCATCGCGAGCCGATCAATCAAATAACACACCGTCGCGAGTTGGCGTTTCTGCATTTCGGCGTGATGCAACTGCTCGCGTCGCTTTTCGACTTTCTCCAACGCTTGACGCGCGCGCGCCAGTTCGTTTTCCGCTTGGCGGCGTCCATCGGTGTCGCCCACCTGGTTCGCGCGCAAAATTTTTTCTTCGCGCGATTTGATTTCGGCGCGCAATTTGCTTGCTTCGCGTTCGATGCTCGCGCGACCGCGCGTGTCTTCGAATGCCATCAATTTGCGAATCTCATCGCGCACGCGTTCGACGCTCGATTCGAGTTTCGCGGCTTTGAGATACTTTTCCTTGTCGCGTTCCTGCCGCAGGTGCGACGAATCGGCGAGCCAGACGTACTTGCGTTTGTCCGACAGTTTATCGTACCACGACGCGATCCACATCGAATCGTGCTCGTGAACGATTTTGCCCCACGCGTGTCCAGCCGGCGCGGGCGGCACAGGCGCGTCCTCGTCGAGATTGAGCGTCACCTCTTCCGGTTGCACGCGTCCTTTCCACTTGCCGCGCAAGGGATGTGCGCCGCGTCCCATCAAAATTCCCGGCGGCTCGACCAGATACGCGCCGATCTCGGTCGCGATGCCGTCAATCACCGCCATACCGTATTGCGCTTTCAGTTCATCGCGCGTGGCTTTGCGCTCGGCGGCGCGTCGTTTTTTTTCTTCGTCGGATAGATTCGCGGTTTTTTCGCGATCGGCAATCGCGTGCAGTTCGCGCCAATCCATCTCGTCGAGCGTAATCGTTTGCAGTTCGGGTGCGAGCGTGGTTTTGAAATCGTCCAAAAAGTTTTTCTGAAACACGGCATCGTGAACGTACGGCGTGTCTTTTTTCTTCGCCCACGCCATCAACATTTCTTCTTGTTCCGGATTCAATTTGATCGGCTGACCTTGGAGGCGGACGGTCAGACCACGATAATCGTACGACGGCGGAAACGCGACGCCGTTATGTCGCAAAGTTTGCCATTTCAAGACGAACGACTCCTCAATGTATGATTGCAAGCGAAACCCGTTTTCTCTGAGAGGTTGTTTAGGAATTCAGCCAACCTTGCGAAGGTTTTGCCGACCAAACAAGTGTGGTTTGCAGGCAGCAGGCGTGTCATTAAGCGACACGTTTCTAATCAACCTTCGCAAGGCTTTTCGCCGAATTGTTAAACAAGCTCTGAGGAGGAAACGGGTTTCCAACGCGGCGGATTATACCGCAGATTTTTTTCCTTTACAAACGCATTGGCGTACGGGGGTGTGCGTCAAAATTTTGGAACACTCAACCTTGCGAAGGTTTTGACGACAAATCAAATATGATAACCGTTCAACCTTCGCAAGGTTTTTTCACCACCCAAAAACTTGACGCACACCCGGCGCACGGCGCGGTATTTTCCGATGCGCCTAAACCGTGCTACGATATGGTATTCGCGCTCGGCATTTCGCGATAGTAAAACACAGTCGCGCCAAACGTGACGGGAAAATTATTCTTCCACGTGCCGTGACCGAAACTCATGTGCAAACCGTTCTTGAAACGAAACGCGGACAGATCGTTGAAATAGCGAAAGATCGTCGCGTACCCGTCCTTGCCATTTTGGTAGCGCAAGATGCCGCCAAACGCGCGGTTCGATCCGCCGGCTGGTTCGGTGTAACCGCGATTGAAATAAAACCCGCCATCCGCCCAGTCCTCGTGTCCGGCGTACACGCGCGTCGCGCCCGATCCATCGCGCAAGGTGAGATTGCCTTCAAGATAACCGTTCGTCCACGGTTTCTTTTCCGGGTCTTCCACATTCGGTTTGCCTGGCAAAAACACTTTCGGAATTTTATCGAACGCTTGCTCGTCCGTCACCAGCACGAGTCCAACGAGTTTGCCATCGCCCGGGAGCGCCACCTGAAAATCGGGACCGAATGCCGCGAGTTTTTCACCGGCGCGAAAGGTCGCGCGCAGTTGCGTGTTCGGCGTGTCCGATGCAGCTGCGAGACGAACGTTCACGCCAAGCGCGGTTGGACTCGTGAGTTCGAGCGTCATTCCATTTTGGAACGGCATCGGCAGATTGCTGTAAAACACGTACGCGTCGTTTTCGACGATGATACCGAGCGGCGTCGAACGATGCGCGACGATTTGCTTGTGGTCGCCGAAGAACGCGATGAGCGGCAACGCGATGCCGACTTGATCTCCGTACTTGACGCGTAGGGTCAATTGCTTTGGATCAAATTTCTTCGCGATGCGGAATTGGAGCGCGGCAAGCGTACCCGCGCCATTCAACTGAATCGTCGCCGGTTTGCCCGCAACAATTTGTGCATCGAACGCGCGCACGTGATCGAACGTGTCAATGTACTTGTCAGGTTCGCTCACGTTACGCGCGGTTTCCTCGCGCGGAAAATCCACGTTGCCCGCGAACGATCTGACACGTGTGTTGTCCGGCAAGCGCACGCCGGTTGCGAGAAACCACTTTGGTTTTTTCGTTCCGCCGTATGTCAGCACGCGCAAATGTTTTTGGTACAGCACCGGCACGATGCTTCCGATCGAGCCAAATTCGCGATGTCGCCACGTTAGCGCGCGTGCGAGGTCGGGCGTCATGCCGAGCGCCTTGCCGGAAAACCAATCTACAATCGCGCCGTCGTACGCGATGCGGTCGTCCACTTCGATCCGCAAGTTGCCGAGTTTATCGAGATTGCCCCACTCGATCAATTCGTCCAGGTTGCGAATCGGTCCGACGTTGCGTTTCGATTCTTCGGTCGCGAGCATCCACACTGCGTCCTGGGTGAACCAGAGTTTATCCATCGCGCCCGGACCTTTGCGGTCAACGATCAAGTACGCGGGCGAATTACGAATCGTCTCTTTGCGATACGGCTGCCATTGTCCGTCGTCGTCTTGCCACATAAAAAACGGCGAGTCCCAATTTTCGAGTTCGCTGAAGAAATCCCAATACGTCACGCCGCCAAGTTCTTCCTGGTACTGTTTGACATTGACCGTGCTGTTCGTCCAGGGTTTGCTCTCGACGATAATCGCGTGCGTGCGATTCGTGAAATAGCCGCGCAAGAAATCGTACGCCGTGTAAATCGTGTTCGTGTTTGGCGCGATGAGCGGCGCACCGGTTGCGTCGAGTTCGATTTCGCCGGAACGCGCGATGGGGGTAGGAACTGAGGGAACTGAGGGAACTGGGGAACTAGGTGATGCGCGCGACGGAGTTGGCGACAGCGCGATAATCGCGCGCGCAGTTGGAGTTTCAGTTGGTGGAGGCGAAACTGGGATTTCGCTGGCAGAGGATGAACACGCCGCGAGGATGAGCGCGCCGAATGTCATTGCGAGGAGCGTTCTATGCGACGAAGCAATCTCCGAGTGGCTTGGACGCGTATGCGGCTTCGCTTTGCTCACCATGACACTGAAAGAAAAAAGGTTCACTTTTTCTTCCGCGCTTTGGGTGGCAGAGTCGCGGCGTACGCGTACGATTTTTCGAGCCACGCGTTAAAGCGCGTTTTCGATTTCAGAATCGCGGGCGGCACGACAGCGTACTCGCGCATCGGTCGTCCTGGGACCGGCTCAAAGTGTTGCGCGCCGGTCTTTGCAAATTTCGCCAAATCGTCCGGCGAGAGGCGCAGGAATACGCTCTCGTTGAACACACCGGCAAACATGTTATCGTTGACGAACGCGCACGGGCAACCGAACATTTTGCGCGGCGTGACGCCAGGCATTGGTGCGGTTGCCTGCGTAAAAAACGCGACCAGTTCCTCGGGTGGTTTGCGGAACTTGGGCATGGCACGTGATTTCGTTTGGGTTGGCATTTTCCACCTCACTCGCTCTCGCGTTTGATGCCGACGAACACCACGCGTCCGTACTGATCGGTCGTCGTGCCTGGCGCAAACCCGGCTTGCTCGAGCAAGCGCACCCAGGTCGCGTGCGGGAATAGACCCTCGGTGTGGCGATCCTCTTCGGCGCGCACCGTGCCGTTTGCCTCCCGCAAGAGATAGACAAAATCTGTGATGTACGTGTTGTCGTTCGGGTCGGGGTCGTACGTCCATTCGAGATAACGCATCCCGCGCGCGTCGCGGTCATGTCCGCCGTGCTTGGTGCCGGGTTGGAATGTTTCGCGCGTGCAGTCCGGCACGATCACGACCGCGCCGCCGGGTTTGCAATGCGCGAACGCGGTCTTCATCACCTTGAGCAAATCGCGCTCGGTCGTGATATACATGATTGCGTCATGGATGAACACCGCGTCGAATGTTCGCTTGAGCCGAATCGTTCGCATGTCGCCGAAGATGTGCTCGCATTCGGGATTGAGTTTGCGGCTCACGCGCAACATTTCGCGCGAGCGATCCACGAGCGTCATCTGGAAAAAGCGTTTGAGGTGCGACGCGTTGTTGCCGCCGCCGCAGCCCAGTTCGAGGACGGTGCGCGGCGGGTTGACGCACGACTCGCGCAGAACGCGGCGAACGAATTTCGCCTCGTCCGCATAATCCGCCGGATCGGAAAGCAGATGCCACCACGGCGCGAGTTCGCCGTACAGTTTCGGTTCGCGTTTGCGGGTGGTGGCTCGTTTGGATTTTGCTGGGAGAGGTTTTCGCATGGGTCATCTGATTGCTGAACACTGAACACTGTTTACTGTTCACTGTCCACTGATTACCGCATTTTGAATCTTCATCAATTCGCCAATCCCCTCGCGCGCGAGATTGACCAAGCGATCCATCGCGTCGCGCGCGAACGGTTCGCCTTCGGCGGTGCCTTGCACTTCGATGAATTTGCCTTCGCCGGTCATCACGATGTTGAAATCCACTTCCGCGCGCGAGTCTTCGGCGTAACACAGGTCGAGCATCTCTTCGCCGTTCACAATGCCGACACTCACCGCCGCGACGTTCGCCTTGAGCGCACGCGGCGACGCGGTCTTGTCCTTGATCATTTTGCGGAGCGCCATCGCCAGCGCAACGTACGCGCCAGTGATGGACGCGGTGCGCGTGCCGCCGTCGGCTTGAATCACATCGCAGTCAATCGTGATCGTGTGCTCGCCGATCAGTCCCAGGTCTACCGCCGCGCGGAGCGAGCGACCGATGAGGCGACGAATTTCTTGCGAACGCGCGCTCGGCGTCGTTTCGCGTGGCGTGCGCGTGTTCGTGGACGCGGGGAGCATTGCGTACTCGGCGGTGAGCCAACCCTGGGCGCGTCCTTCGAGCCATCTCGGCACGCCGGGTTGCACGGTCACCGCACAGAGCACGCGCGTCTTGCCGGCTTCGATGAGCACACTGCCGGCGGGATAATCAAGATAGCCCGGTGTGATTTTCACCGGGCGCAGTTCGTTGTTGCGACGATGATCAAGGCGCACAACTGTTTTCTCTTTGTTGCCACAGAACCACACGGGATCACACAGAATTTTTTTTCGTGTGCTTCTGTGTGATTCCGTGGCTAACGAATTTAGATGCTGAACGATTCGCCGGGTTTGAGCACGACGACCTTAGTTTTGGGCGCGGCGCGCTTGACGCGCGCGGCGAACGACTTGCCATCCTGCGCGATCATATCGAACGTGTTATAGTGCATCGGGATCAACACCTTGGGCTTGATGAGTTTGGTCGCGCGAATCGCGTCGTCGGGACCCATCGTAAAGTTGTCGCCAATCGGCAAGAGTGCGACATCAATGCCGTCTTCGCCGATCAGTTTCATATCGTAGAACAAGCCGGTGTCCCCGGCATCGTAGATTTTCGTTTTGCCGAGCGTGAGCAAAAAGCCGGCGGGGTTGCCCGCATAGCGTCCATCGGGAAACGACGAACCGTGATGCGCGATCGTCAGTTTGAGGCGACCGAAGGGAAACTCGCGACTGCCCCCGATGTGGAGCGGATGCGCTTTGCAACCTTGTCCCTGGCAGTACGACGCGATTTCGTAATTACTGAGAATGAGCGCGCCGGTGCGTTTGGAAATCGCCACCGCATCGCCGAGGTGATCGCTATGTCCGTGCGAGACGAGAATGAAATCGGGTTTGACTTGATCGGGGGTGACCGGCGCAACGGGGTTGCCGGCGAGAAATGGGTCAATGAGGAGCGTGCCTTTGGGTGTTTCGATGAGCCAGCACGCATGACCGTACCACGTTAGTTTGACTGCCACTGCCAACCTCCAGCCGAAGAATGTTGGGCGGATTATAGCACAAACACCTAGCACGCTCAAACGCGTGGGCGATTTTTGAACCACAGATTACGCGGATTTCGCGGTATTGTAGAGACGTTGCACGCTTCGCGAACGTCTCAACAATACCAACCGTAAAGCCAAATGGAAATGTTCTAAGCTGTGGTTTCCCTACTCATAACTCAAACTCTGCCGCACGCTCAGGTTCGCCGCGTTCAGCGCGGGCGCGATGCTCGCAAGCGTGCCGACGATCATTACGATGACGAACCAGTACGCGATGCCATGCCACGCGTACGCGAAATCGAGCGGCGTTTGGATGAACGCCATCCCGACCGCGCGCGACATGCCGCGCGCGAGCGGTACGCTCAACGCGAGCGCGACGACGAAACTCATCAGCGTGACGACGATGCTCTCGCCCCAAAAGATTTGCACGATCGCGCGCGTGTCCGCGCCGACCGCGCGCATCACGCCGATTTCCTTGCTGCGTTCGAGCACGTTGATGCTCATCATCCCCATCAACCCGATGCCGCCGACGAGCGCGATGAGAAACGACATCACAAGCAGGAACACGACGAGAATCTGATACAGCGACGTGACCTGGCGTTTGATCTCGCCGAGAATCTGGGTCGAAAAAACATCCACGCCGTTTTGCGCGAACAGCGTCACCAGTTCGTTCGTGATGCGTTTTTGCGACGCCGCGTCGTGTTGCGTGTACGCGACCTCGAGCGTGTACGTGCGGTCGGTGCGTTTCATCACGCGATCCAATTCGTCGAGCGAGACGAACACGCTCGTCTGCTTTTGCACCAAATCTTGATTGACGCCGACGACGACCCACTCGGTCTCGGAGTACGCGTCGCCCAGATCGAGAATCACGACATCGCCGAGTTTCACGCCCTCTTGTTCCGCCCACTTGCGATTGACGACAATCGCGTTCGTGTCGTTCGGCGCGAGCCAGCGCCCGGCGACGAGACGCGGCGTGTAAAACTGGGTGTTGTCCGGTCCCGCTTCGACGAGCACCTGCACTTGTTGCCCCGACGCGAGTTTCATCGTCGCTTGCGCAAAGTACCACGCCTCGGCGCGTTTCACCTCCGGATGCGTTTGCGCGAGTTCGACGACCTTGCTCGAACGTTGTTGCTTGTTGAACGCGATCAACGTGTCCATGCCGTACTGCCCTTCGAGCAGATTATCAATCGTGTTACTAAACGACGCGTCCACGGACAGCACCGCGATAAAAATCGCGCCGCCGAGCGCGAGCGTGGCGAGCGTGAGCGCGAGGCGGTCCGGCACGCGCACCGCGTTGCGTAACGCGAGCGCCCACTCGCGCGGCAAATTTTGTACGCGACCCAGGATGCGGCTCAACGCATTATCACCGTTGCCGCCGCCTAGCCCATAGTCGCTGATGGCTTGCCGCACGGTGATGCCCGCGCCTTCCCACAAGGGTTTCGCCGCCGCGATGAACGGGACGAGCAAGCCGACGAGCGCCATCGTCATCATCGCCGGTGTGGATGGACGATACGCGTACAAGTCTACGTTGATTTTGCCGGCGAGATATTTCGCGAGTTGATACCCGGTGCGTTCCGCAATCGGCGAGCCGAGCAACGTGCCGAGCAAACCGAACGCGAGCACGGTCAGCGCGTACGCGCGGATCACGAGCCAGGTGTCCGCGCCGAGCGCTTTCATCACGCCGATCTGTTTGATCTGTTGCGTGACGAGCGCGCCGATCGTGTTCGTCACGAGCAAGCCGCTTAACAACAAACTCAGCACGCCGAGAATGCCCATCACCAACAGCAACACATCGAGCACATCCTGGGTCGGATGAATCGCCGGGTCGTGCAAGGTGACGCGGCTCACCGTGTAGCCAGATTTTTCCAGCCGCGCACGCGCGGCATCCGCGATGACGGCGCGTTGATCGAAATCGTTGACGGTCAAGTAAATCGTGTTGAACCGGTCATTGCCTTGTAATTGTTGCATCGTTTCGAGACTGACGATGACGATGGGATTGCCTTTCACCGACGCCATCACGTCATCTTGTTGGTGCGCCGTGCCGACGATTTGGATCGTGTGCTCGTGCCCCATCGCATCCACGATGATCGTGTCGCCAACGCGCGCGTCCATCTCGTCGAGCGATGCGCGTTCCGCGACGAGTTGCCAACGCGCCGGCGGAAACGTTCCGCTCTCGGGTACGATCTTGTTGACGGTCTGCGCGTTCGGATCGTTGAACGCGATGAACTCGATCGTGCGCCACGCGCTTTCGTCCGCGTGGCGATAACGTCCGCTGAACACCGCGCGTCCTTGCGCCGCGGTGACGCCCGGCATTTTCGCGAGGTTTTCGATGCCGTCCTGGGTCACACCCTTTGGTACGACTAGTTCGATGTGTGCGGGATTGATGTCGCCGTACCGTCGTCGAATGTCCGACGTGAGCACGTCCCAGGTCGCGATGATCATGCCGATGCCGATGACGCCAATCGCGATGGACAGCGCGACGAGGAGCGTGCGACCGCGATTGCCCCAGAGGTCGCGCAGTGTTTTGAAGCGGATGGTGTGGAGTGAGTCTAGCATTTTGTACTTCCTTCGGAATCACCCCTCCCTTTCCCTCCCCTTGGCAAGGGGAGGGTAGGGTGGGGTCATTACGCGTTGATCACACGCCCGTCCTGCACGCGCACGACGCGCGGAATGCGCTTCGCCAACTCGCGGTCGTGCGTGATCATCACGAGCGTCTTGCCGCGCGCGGTCAAATCGCCAAACAGCGCAAAGACCTGGTCGGCGGTTTTGCTGTCGAGGTTGCCGGTCGGTTCGTCGCCGACGAGGAGCGGCGGATCGTTCGCGAGCGCACGCGCAATCGCGGCGCGTTGTTGTTGTCCGCCGCTGACCGCGCTCGGCAGTTTGTATGCTTGGTCGGCAAGCCCGACTTGCGCGAGTAAATCCAACGCGCGCGGTTTACGTTCGCGCAACGGATACGCGTTGCAGAAATCCATCGGCAGCATCACATTTTCCAGAATCGTGAGTGTTGGCAAAAGTTGAAAGAACTGGAAGATGACGCCGATGTTACGTCCGCGCCAACGCGCCATTTGATTCTCGCTCATCGCGTTGACGCGCGTCCCGGCGACGGTGATCGTGCCGCTCGTCGGGCGGTCAATGCCGGTGAGCATGTTGATGAGTGTGGACTTGCCCGACCCGCTCGGTCCGACGACGGCGACGAACTCGCCGGTGTTGACGCTCAGTGATACATCGTTGAGCACGCGTACCGAACCCGCGCCGGTTGAATAATCCTTCACCAAATGCTCGATTTCGATAAGTTGGTTTGCCATCGCTCGCCTCGCTTTCACTCGCATTTTACGGCGACTCGGCGCGCGGCGGCAGTGCTAGGCGTCATCGGCGCGCCGTGACGTTCGTCATAAGTTGTAACTCATTTGTAACCGTCCTGTGCTATTGATTAGCGCAGGAGGACAGCGTTGTCGTTCGAAAGCCCGCGGGTGGAATCGTTCGTGTTGCGTTTTGTGCACGATACGCCGGATGACGGCGCATCGCCGGATGCGCACGCGTGGCGCGGGGTGGTCGTTCACGTTCAATCGAATACGGAAATCAATTTCACGGATTTTGCCGACGCCGTAGCGTTTATCGCGCGCTATGTGCCTGTCGGCAATTTTATTTTCACCACCGAGCGCACAAAGGGCACAGAGAAAAAATAGAATTTCTCCGTGTTCTCTGTGCGCTCTGTGGTTGAGACGAGTTAGTATGACACAGAACCAACCCACCGTCGGCATCGTCAGCGTCGGCACGTACTCGCCGAAAAAATTTATCACGTCGAAAGAGATCGCGGAAATCAGCGGCGTGCCCGAAGCGGTCATTCGCGACAAGATGGGCATTCACCGCAAATTCATCGGCGATGAAAACGAGCACCCGAACGAAATGGGCATCAAGGCGGCGTTCGATTGCTTGGCACAAACAAATATCCCGCCCGAAGAAATTGACGTGGTGCTGTGCACGACCGAAGAGTGGAAAGAGTATTTGCTCTGGACCGCCGGCATTGACCTCGCATACCAAATCGGCGCGACACGCGCGTGGGCGATGGACCTGCACACGCGTTGCGCGACGACGGTCAACGCGCTGAAACTTGCCAAGGATATGATGATCGCCGATCCGGAAATCAACACGATTTTGATCGCGGGCGGCTACAAGGTGTCCGATTTCATCAATCTGCGTAACGCGCGCACGTCGTTCATGTGGAACATTGGCGCGGGCGGCGGCGCAATGCTCCTGCGCAAAAACTGGGAGCGCAATCATGTGCTCGGCACGCATTTGATCGCGGACGGCTTTATGAGCAAGCACGCGATTGTCCCGGCGAGCGGCACGGTGCAACCGCCGACTGATTCATCGCGCGAGCAAGGATTGTTCTATTTCGATTTGGTCGAACCGGACGCGATGAAGAATCGCTTGAACGCAGTCTCGATGGATAATTGGCTCAAGTGTGTGGACGAGGCGTTACGCAAGAGCGGGACGAAACCGGGTGGCACGCCGTACACGCGCGCCGACCTGGGTTTCGCAAACATCTTGCTCATCAAACCCTCGGCGCACCGCGAGATGCTCGAACGCCTGGGTCTGCGTGAAGACCAATCGGTGTACCTGTCCGAGTACGGACACACCGGCGAGCAAGACGCCATGTTCTCGATTGTCGGAGCGTTGAAGCAAGGGCGCTTGAAGGACGGCGATTTGATGGTGATCGTCGCGGCGGGCATTGGGTACGTGTGGGCGGCGGGTGTTGTGCAGTGGGGAAAGGTAGTGCGGTAATGCGATAGTGCGGTAGTGCGATAGTGCGATAGTGCGATAGTGCGATAGTTGGATGGCAGACTGGCAAACTATCCAATCAACAAACCAGCAAACTAACAAACTGGGAGGATGCGATGCGACTGCAAGACAAGGTGTGTTTAGTTACTGGCGGCGCGGCTGGGATTGGCAAGGCAACGGCGGAGCGGTTCATCGAGGAAGGCGCGATCGTTGTCATCGCCGATGTGATGGAACAAGTTGGACGAGCAACCGCGCAAGCACTTGGCACGAACGCGGCGTTTTACAAAGTGAATGTCGCGAATCGTCAAGAGGTGCAATCCTGGGTAGACGATGTGTTCGCCAAGTATGGTCGCATTGATGTCTTGGTCAACAACGCGGGCATTTTGCGCGATAATCAACTCGTCAAGGTGAAAGAGGGCGTACTCACCGGGCAAATGCCGGAAGCGGATTTCGATTTAGTGATTTCGGTGAACCTCAAGGGCGTGTTCAACTGCGCGCAAGCCGTCGCGCCGTACATGATCAAGCAGGGCGGCGGCGTGATCCTCAACGCGAGTTCGGTCGTCGGACTTGATGGCAACTTTGGGCAGACGAATTACGTCGCGACGAAATCGGCGGTGATTGGGATGACCAAGGTGTGGGCGCGCGAACTGGGTCGCTACAACGTGCGCGTGAATGCGGTTGCGCCCGGCTTTACCGCGACGGACATTATCAAGACGATGCCGGACAAGGTGATCGAGGGGATGAAAGCGCGCACGCCGCTCGGACGTATGGGACAGCCGCGCGACATTGCGAACGCGTACCTCTTCCTCGCCTCCGACGATGCGAGTTTCATCACCGGCGAAGTGTTGCGCGTGGATGGCGGGATTGTGGTGGGGACGTAGAATTCAGTAGTCAGAAGTCAGTAGTCAGAAGACAGAGGGCAGTGAACAGTGAACAGTGAACAGTGGGCTGGGGTTGGGAAGTGTTCACCGCCCAAAAGCGAAACCGAGGATACTATGAAGATTCTCTACACGACGAGCGAAATTCGGAAAACCGTAACGGATTTATTTTCAGACTCGACGGTTCGACGCGTTGCGGTCGTTGCATTTGTTGGCGAAGGAGCTGAGTCTTTCCTACCCAATCCAAAAGGATTAGAGCTTATTTGTTGGGCGAAACCTGGTTCTACAAGCGCGGACAGTTTGCGTGATCTTAAGAAACGAGGAGCCAAAATCTCCTTGGCGGACAGTATGCACATGAAAGTATACTGGGCCGAAGGCAGAGGAGCAGTGATTACCTCAGCCAATCTTTCAATGAATGCTCTGGGCTCTGGCAATCTGCAGGAAATTGGAATTCTTGTACCTTCCGATTCGCTGAATATTGACCGAGTCATACGTTCTGTCCAACCACGGACTTTGGAAAAGGAAGACTTATCCTGGCTTGACAAACAGAGTCGTGAAATCGAAATCGCAGTGCGAAGAACCGCTAAGAAATCGGCACAAGGCTCTCGAATCAATTTTCAGACCTGGTATGAATTACCCGACCACCGAGAGTGGAAACTGGGATGGTGGGATGCAGAAGGTGCAATAGCCCAGACTGCCAAGAACATTTCTAAACAAAGGTATGGAGTTGCAGAACCGGAGGAGATGCTTGTATGCAACGCAACTGACTATCGTACTGGCGATTGGCTGTTAACCTTTGGGTTGGTTACAGATCGACCAACAGAAATAGAATGGCGCACCGTTGATTTCGTCACCAAAGTTTCCCCAAAAGACAAGAAAGCTTACGTAAGAGCTTATCCATACCAAGCAATACAAGTTTGGACTTTGAGGTACTATCCACCCCCACCATTCACACTTGACAGCAAATTCAAATTGGCTTTCAAAAAAGCTTTATCTGAATACGGAGCTGAAGCGATCAAGCAACTGAAAACAGCGCGAATTCCCAAGTGGATAACGGATAGAGTATATACTCTTTACACACGCGTTTGATTCGGCACCACTGTCCCACTGTTTACTGTTCACTGTTCACTGACCTACTGGAGTTTACATGCACGCCGCTGATCTACTCACTTCCCGCGCGCGGCTCACACCCAACCGCGAAGCAATATTGTACACGCACACCGGCGAACGATTCACGTACGCTCAACTGAACGCGCGCGCGAATCGTGCGGCGAATTTTCTGCGCGCGCTCGGTGTGAACCAGGGCGACCGCGTTTCGATCCTCGCGCACAACAGTGTCGTCTATCTCGATCTCTTGTACGGCTTGGCGAAAATTGGCGCGATCTTTGCGCCGCTCAATTGGCGACTCACCGCGCGCGA
The DNA here is from genome assembly GCA_016219275.1 of Chloroflexota bacterium. NCBI lineage: Bacteria > Bacillati > Chloroflexota > Chloroflexota bacterium. Next base: position 26,368 of record JACRBM010000003.1, on the reverse strand, counting down.
ACTGTCGTACATCGTCGGCGATTGCGATCCCAAAGCGATTCTGTGCGGTCCGGAATTTGTCGCGACGCTGAATGAGATGCGCGGCGAATTGGGCGACGCGAAAATCGTGAGCGTTGAAAACGCGGCGCTCGATAACGCATTGGTGTACGAAAATGAAATCGCGCGCGCGTCCGATGCCGAGCCAGCGCGTCCCGCGTTGAGTGACGACGATCCGCTGTGCATCCTCTACACCTCAGGCACAACCGGCAAACCGAAAGGCGCGATGTTGCCGCATCGTCAAATATTGTGGAACTGCATCAACACCGTTGTCAGTTGGGGCTTGCGCGAAGAGGATGTGTCGCCGGTGTTCACGCCGATGTTCCACACCGGCGGCTTGTTCGCGTTCCTCACGCCGATTTTCTACATCGGTGGGCGCATCGTTCTGACGCGCAAATTCGATGCGGAGCAATCGCTAAAAATTATCATCGCCGAAAAATGCACGGTCGTGCTCGGTGTGCCGACGCTCTTTCAAATGTGGTACAATACGCCGTACTTTCAGCAAGCCGATTTTTCACGCGTGCGATTTTGGATCAACGGCGGCGCGACGATTCCCGTGCCGTTGATGGACGCGTGGACGCAAGCCAAGGGCGGCGTGTTTCGCCAAGGGTATGGTCTCACCGAAGTCGGTCCGAATTGTTTCAGCATGACCGACGAAGAATCCGCGCGCAAACGCGGCTCGGTGGGCAAACCAATTTTTCACAGCCAGATGCGACTCGTCCATCCGGAAACTGGGCGCGAAGTTGGCGCGAACGAACCGGGCGAATTGCTGATCTGGGGACCGCACGTGTGCGCGGGGTACTGGCACAACCCGCCAGCGACCGCCGATTCGATCACCGATGGCTGGTTTCACACCGGCGATATGGCGCGACGCGACGAAGACGGTTTTTTTTACATCATCGGTCGTTTCAAGGATATGATCAAGAGCGGCAGCGAAAATGTGTACGCCGCCGAAGTCGAAAATATTTTTCGCGATCATCCCGCGGTGCAGGATGCCGCGCTCATCGGCAAACCCGATCCCAAGTGGGATGAAGTCGGCGTGATGATCGTCTTGCTCAAGCCAGGTCAGTACGCGACCGAAGAAGAATTGTTGAAATTCTGCGATGGCAAACTTGCGCGATTCAAAATTCCCAAGCACGTGATTGTTGCCGATGCGTTCCCGTACTCGCCGTACGGCAAGATTGAGAAAATCAAACTGAAAGAAAAGTATTTGCGGTAATCGGTATTCAGTGTTCCGCATCCAGTCTCACTGAACACTGAATACTGAATACTAGAGTTCACCATGCCAAAAATCCACGCGAACGGAATAGACCTTTACTATGAAATTCACGGAGCTGGCACGCCGCTCGTGCTCATCGCCGGCGTCGGCTATGGCAACTGGTTCTGGCATAAGATTGTCCCTGGTCTCGCCAAACATTTTCAAGTGATCACGTTCGATAATCGCGGTGCGGGTGAAAGCGACAAACCGGCTGGACCGTACACCATCGCGCAAATGGGCGCGGACACCGCGGGCTTGCTCGACGCGCTCGACATCACGCGCGCGAATGTGCTGGGACATTCGCTCGGTGGATTCATCGCGCAAGAGTTGATGGTCACGCGTCCCGACCTGGTTGCCAAATTGATTTTGGCGAGCACGAATTTTGGCGGGAGCCAGGTCATTCCGATCACGCCCGAAGCGATGAGGGTGTTGACGGATCGTTCGGGCGATCCCGCCGAGTTGGTCAAGCGTGGCATCGCACTGGCGACGGCGCCAGGATTTGCGGAACGTCAAACACAGACCGCGCAAGAATTGCTCCAGTATCGTTTCACGAATCCGGTGCCGCCCGCGCAGTACGCCGCGCAGGTCGCCGCGGGCGCGGGGACGATGGCGTACACCGATGAAATCGTCAACGCGCGTATGCGCGCGATCCAAGCGCCGACGCTGATTTTATTTGGCGAGTTTGACCGGGTGGTGCCACCGGGAAATGCCGAATTGATGGCGCGCAAAATCGTGGATGCGCGCGTCGTGATCTTGCCCGGCGTCGGACACATCTTTCCGATTGAAGATCCGACTGCAACCGTGAATGTGATCAAAGAGTTCTTGGTTGGCTAGTTGAATCGTTGGTTAGTTGGCTGACCAACGATCCAACTATCAAACTATGAAACACGCGCAAATTATTTCCACCGGTCGTTACATCCCGGAAAAAATTATTACGAACGCCGATCTCGATGCGATGCTCGGCGAGAACGTCGGCGATTGGCTCGTCGCAAACGTCGGGATTGGCGAGCGACACGTGATGGCGGAGAGCGAAACGACTTCGGATATGATCGTCGCCGCGTCGCAACAAGCACTGCAGCGCGCAAATCTCGCGCCAAGCGATCTCGATTTGATTATCGTCGCGACCGACACACCGGACTACATTTCGCCGGCAACGGCGTCCGTTGTGCAAGCGAAACTGGGCGCGACGAACGCCGGGACGTACGACATCAACTGCGCGTGCGCGGCATGGGTGACCGGGTTGGATATGGCGGCGCGTTATATCGCGACCGATTCGGATTATCGCCGCATTCTCGTCGCGGGCGGATACGGGATGACCAAGTTCATTGATTGGCGCGACAAGTACACCGCAACGCTCTTCGCCGACGGCGCGGGCGTAGTCATCGTGCGCACGGGCGACGCGCCCGGCTTTCTCGCCGGCAAGTTGCTCGCGCGCGGACAGTATCACGACGCGATGGGCATTTACTCCGGCGGCACGTATCGTCCCGCGACGCCAGAGATCGTGAACGAACTCGGCAAGCCGCGCGTGCAATTCGTCAAAAAATTTCCGGCGACGTTCAACTCGGACCATTGGCCCCCGCTCGTGCGCGCGGTCGTCGCCAAGGCGGGGTTGACGCTCGACGATATATCCTTTTTCTTGTTCACACAACTCAATCTCCGCACGATTGAATTCGTGATGCAAAACCTGGGTCAGCCGATGAGCAAGACGCATTGGATCATGGACAAGTGGGGCTACCTGGGTTCGGCGTGCATCCCCGTTGCGCTCGACGATGCGATCGAACGCGGCAAGGGACCGCAACCCGGCGACAATGTTGTTTTCTGCGCGACCGGCGGCGGCATGGCGATGGCGGCGTGTGTGTGGAAGTGGACGGTGTAAAAAGGAAAGAAGGGAAATGAAGGAAATGAGGGAAATGAGTTCCCTTCCTTCCCTTCTTTCCCTCGATTCCCTGATGTCGAGGTTTTTCGATGTACATCGGTGACTACCTGGGACGACGCGAAATTTATTCGCCGGACAAACTCGCGATTGTGGATGCCGGCAAAAATCCGGCATGGCGTTTGACGTATCGTCAGATGAACGAACGCGCGAACAAACTGGCGAACTATTTCAAGCGCATCGGCATCGGCAAGGGCGACCGCGTGGCGATTTTCGCGCGCGATGGCATCGAGCACCTCGACACGTTTTTCGCGTGCGCGAAGCTCGGCGCGATTCACACCGCGCTCAACTGGCGCTTGCACTGGCGCGAAGCAGTGAGCATCATCGAGAACACGACGCCGAAGGTTGTAATTTATTCTGACGAGTTCAAGTCCATCATCGCAGAGATTGATCGCGAATTACGAATTACGAATTACGAATTACACTATCTTCATCTCGAAGGCGATGGGATTCCGGACAGTCAACATTACGAGACGGTTTTGCAATCGCGCGCAAACTCGCCGGTCACGTGTGAATCGCTGCAAGCTGAAGACATCGCCGCGCTGATTTTTACCGGCGGCACAACGGGGCTATCGAAAGCGGCGCAAGTGTCGCATCGGATGATTGCGTGGAACACGCTCAACACGGTCGTGCACGACATCACGCACGACGATATTTATCTCAACGTGTTTCCAATGTTCCACACCGGCGGTTTGTTCGTTTACACTTTGCCGCAAGTGATTTTCGGTGGCACAACGATTTTGATTCGCCAATTCGATCCCGCCCTGGTGTTGACGCTCATCGAGCGCGAAAAGGTGACGGTGTTCGGCGGCGTGCCGACAATGTATCAAGCGATGACGCAAGCGCCGAACTGGGCGCAAGCGAATTTAGCGTCGTTGCGGTTTTGCACGAGCGGCGGCGCGCCGTTGCCCGTCCCGCTCGTCGAAAAGTACACGCGCGAAAAAGGGATTCGTTTCAAACAAGGTTTCGGCATGACCGAATTCGGACCGGGGATTTTCGCGCTTGCGCCCGAAGACGCGATCCGCAAAGCCGGTTCGATTGGTCGCCCCAACTTTTTCGTGGACGCGCGTATCGTGGACGACGACAATCAGCCGCTGGGCGCGAACCAGGTCGGCGAACTGGTGTTGAAAGGACCGTCGTACTCGTCCGGCTATTTCAACAATCCCGAAGCGAGCAAAGACGCGGTGGACGCGGACGGGTGGTTTCACACCGGCGATCTGGCGAAGTACGACGACGAGTGGTACTTTTACATCGTGGATCGCAAAAAGGACATGTTCCTCAGCGGCGGCGAAAATGTCTATCCAGTCGAAATCGAAAAAACGTTGTATCAACATCCGGCGGTTCACATGTGCGCGGTCGTCGGCGTGCCCGATCCGAAATGGGGCGAGGTCGGCAAAGCGTTTGTCGTTCTGAAACCTGGGTCGCAAACGACCGAAGCGGATTTGCTCGCGCACTGTCGCGCGAATCTCGCGGGTTACAAAGTGCCAAAGTCGGTTGTGTTTCTCGATGCACTGCCGATTTCATCGGCGGGCAAAATTTTGAAACGCGAGTTGAAAGAAAAGTACGCGTAAAGAGGTCACGATGAATTTGCAAATTGGTCAACGCGCGGCGATTACACGCACGATCACCGGCGCGATGGTGGATGAGTACGCCGGTCTCATCGGCGACAAGAATCCGGTTCATCTCGACGAGGCGTACGCGGCGACGACGCGCTTTGGCAAACGCATCGCGCACGGTATGTTGGTCGCTGGATTGATCTCGGCGGCGCTGGCGAGTGAATTGCCCGGACCGGGGAGCGTGTACCTGGGTCAGAATCTCAAATTCAAAGCACCGGTTTTTCTTGGCGATACGATCACGGTGATGGTCGAGGTGCGCGCGATCCGGGCGGACAAGCCCATCGTCACGCTCGCGACGACGTGTACGAACCAAAGCGGCGCGGTCGTGATCGAAGGCGAAGCGGTGTTGTTGGTGCAGTGAAGTTAGGAGGAATAAATGTCAAATCGAAAATTAGGACGCGGCGTCGCGATGGTCGGCGCGGGCATGTGCAAGTTCGGCGCGTTCGCCGACAAGTCGAGCCGCGATTTGTTCGTCGAGGCGTTTCAAGAAATGCGCGCATCGGTGGATCAGGGATTCGATCCGAACGTGATCGAGAATATTTACATCGGCAACTTTTCGAGCGATCTCTTCGAACACCAGGGACATACCGCGCCGATCATGGCGGATGTGGTCGGTCTCACGCCGCGCCCGGCGACGCGCATCGAGGATGCGTGCGCGAGCGGCGGCGTCGCGTTGCGGCAAGGCGTGATGGCGATTGCGTCCGGGCTGTACGATGTCGTGCTTGTTGGCGGCACGGAACGCATGACGAAACTGCCGACGGCTGAAGTGACCGACACGCTCGGCGCGGCGGGCGATACGCTGTTTGAAATTCCGGCGGGATTCACCTTCCCCGGTTTTTACGCGGCGATGGCATCCGCGTACATGCACAAGTACGGTATGCTGCCGGAACACTTGATGAACGTCGCGAAGAAGAATCACGACAACGGCGCGCTCAATCCAAAAGCACAGTTCGGCGTGACGATTCGCGATTGGATGCAACAACGCATCCAAGCCGCGCTCAAAAAAGGCAAGCCCGCGCCGACCTGGAAGAACGAATCCGATTTTCTGCACGACGACGCGGCAAACCCGATGATCGCGTATCCGCTCCGCTTGTTCGATTGCTCGCCGATCACGGACGGCGCGGCGTGCGTGTTGCTCGTCGCGGAAGAACGCGCGCGCGAATTCACCGACACGCCGATTCACATTATCGGTTCGGGGCAAGCATCGGATGCGGCGTTGCATGATCGCGCCGATCTCACCGCGTTGCGCGCCGCGCACATCGCCGCGCAAGACGCGTACGCGATGGCAGGGGTCACCGCGCGCGACATCCGCATCGCCGAAGTGCACGATTGTTTCACGATTGCCGAAATCATCGCGACCGAAGACCTGGGATTTTTCGAACCAGGGACGGGATTCAAGATGGCGGAAGACGGCGTGACCGCGCGCGATGGTGCGCAACCGATCAACACGTCGGGCGGATTGAAGTCGAAAGGGCATCCCGTCGGCGCGTCGGGTGTGGGGCAAGCGGTCGAGGTGTGGAAGCAGATGCGCGGACAAGCCGGCGCGCGCCAGGTCAATCGCGATGTGCCGCTCGCGCTCACACACAACGTTGGCGGCACGGGGCAAACGGCAGTCGTGCATGTGTACGAACGAAAATAGTTCCTTCATTTCCTTCAGTTCCCTCGAACGGATACAAGGGAACTGAAGGAAATAAAGGAAATGAGGGAAATGGATAAGGAGACTTATGGTTCATCCATTCACAGCTGCTTCGTTCAATCAATTTCTCGGCGAGCATAAATTGATGGCGTCGCGCTGTACGCAATGCAAGCAAACTTTTTTACCGCCGCGCGCGATCTGCCCGAACTGTCACAGCGATCAAATGGAATGGGTCGAGACTTCGGGCAAGGGTACGCTCGCCGCGTTCACATCGGTGTACGTGGGTCCGACATTTATGAACGCGGAAGGATTCGACCGTAACAATCCGTACGCGACCGGCATCGTTGAACTCGATGAGGGCGTCAAGATCAGTGCGCGGTTGACCGGCGTGGACGCGAAGAATCCGGCGAACATCAAAATCGGTACGCCAATGCGCGTCGAGTTCTTGGATCGCGGCGAAGGCGACGCGAAGCAAACATTTCTCGCGTTTACGCCGGCGAATTAAACGCGCGCGGTCATTGCGAGCGGTTTATGCGAACCAATCCCCAACCTGTTGCGCGGGGATTGCTTCGTCGGCAAAAACCGCCTCCTCGCAATGACATATCAATGAGGAGCATCAACATGTACGGCATCGGTTATTGGCTGACCAAGCACGCGCAACTTCATCCCCAGCGCGTCGCGCTTGTGACGCCGGAAAAAACGTACACGTACGGCGATTTGAACCGCGAAGCGAACCAGGTCGCACACGCGCTTAAAAACCTGGGTGTCAAAGAGGGCGACCGCATCGGCGTCTTGTGCATGAACTATCCGCAATTTCTCGCGCTCTTGTTCGGCGCCGGCAAACTGGGCGTTGTCAATGTGTCGCTCAACTATCGGCTCAGTGCGCCGGAAATCGCGTTTCAAATGCAAGACAGCCGCGTGCGTGTGTTGTTCGTCGGCGCGGAGCAAGCCGCGCACATTCCCGCGTTGCAAACGCAGACCCAGGTCGAGAAAGTTTTTGTGCTCGAAGGCAATGCGCCCACCGGGTGCGGCACGTACGCGGATTTCACCGCGCATCAATCGGATGCCGAACCGGGCGAGCCGATTTCCTGGGATAAAGGTTTGCTCACCGTGTACACGTCTGGCACGACAGGCAAACCGAAAGGCGCGGTGCTCACGCACGCGAATCAATTCTGGAACGCGATGAACGACATCATCCCGTTGCGCTTGACTGCCGACGACACGATGCTTACGATCCTCCCGCTCGTTCACGTGGGCGGCGTCGGCTTGTTCACCTTGCCCGCGTTGTTACTCGGCGCGAAGGTCGTCATGCCGCGCAAGTTCGATGCGGACGAAGCGTGGCGCTTGATCGAAAAAGAAAAAGTGACCGTCGTGATGGGCGTGCCGGCGATTTGGCAAATGTTCATCGCCTCGCCGCGGTTTGGTAAAACGAACGCGTTGTCCGTGCGGATGTTTTACAACGGCGGCGACCGCTGTCCGCTCAACGTCGTGCAAGCGTTCCGCGAAAAGGGGTTGCCGTTCGGCGGCGGGTACGGTTTGACCGAGACATCGCCAACCGCGTTCATGCTCGAACCGGAAGATTTTGTACAAGGCACATCGAAACTAGGATTCATCGGCAAGCCGGCGTTTTTCAACGAGGCGCGCTATGTGAATTCCGAGGGCAAGGACGTGCCGCCCGGCGAGGTCGGCGAGATTTGGCTGCGCGGCGGAAATGTGTTCGGCGGTTATTGGAATCGTCCCGATGCGAACGCCGAGGTCATCACCGATGGTTGGTTCCACACCGGCGATCTGGCGACGCACGACGAAAATGGCTTGACGTTTGTTGTCGGTCGCTCGAAAGAAATGTTCAAGAGCGGCGGGCTGAACGTGTATCCTGCCGAAGTCGAAGCTGTGCTCGCGACGCATTCCGCGATTAAGGAAGTGTGCGTCATCGGCGTGCCCGATCCAAAATGGAACGAAGTCGGTCGCGCGATTGTCGCGCTCAAGCCCGGCGCAACTGCGTCCGCCGAAGACCTGATCGCGTTTTGCGATGGACAACTGGCGCGTTACAAAATTCCGCAGCGCGTCGTGTTTGTGGACGCGCTCCCGCGGAACACACTGGGCAAGGTGAGTCGGGGCGAGTTGAAGGAGAAATACAGTGGGCAGTGAACGGTGATCCGTAAACAGTGAACAGTGAACGGTGATCCGTAAACAGTGAACAGTAAACAGTGAACAGTGAACACTGGTATGTAACAATGATTCAAGTTGGACAAACACTAACGAGTACGCAAACACTCACTCAAGACGCATTCAATCGCTTTGCGGCGTTGAGCGGCGACGACAATCCGATTCACGTGGACGCGGAATTTTCGGCGCGCACGCGCTTTGGCAAACCGGTCGCGCACGGAATGTATCTCTACAGTTTGATCTGCGGCGTCATCGTTAAACAATTTCCCGGCGCGACCCAGGTCAGCCAGGAGTTGATGTTTCCCGCGCCGTCGCTCGTCGGCGAAGAGGTGACGATTCGCGCACGTGTGCTCGAAATCCAAAATGACACAATTCGCTTTGAGACGACGGTGACGAAAGCGAGCGGCGAACTCGGCGTGCAGGGCGAAGCGGTCTGGCGCGTGGAAAAAATAATTTCCCACGAAGATCACCAAGTTCACGAAAAATAATTTCGTGTCTCTTCGTGTCCTTCGTGGGCGAAAATAATTATGCCGATGAATGTTCTTCTTGAACGTGATGGCGCGATTGCAACGCTAACACTGAATCGCATGGAACGACACAACAGTCTTGTGCCGGAATTTTTGCGCGCGATGTTGTCCGCGATTGATGACATCAAACAGTCGGACGCGCGCGTGATGATTCTGCAGGCGAACGGTCGCTCGTTTTCGACTGGCGGCGACGTGCAGGCGTTTTACGACCATCGCGACAACATCGAACCGTACGCGAACGAGATCGTCGGCGCGCTCAATCAAGTGATTGTCGCGATGATCGCACTGCCGCAACCAATTGTCGGCGCGGTGCACGGCATCGTCACCGGGGGCTCAGTAGGTCTCGTGCTCGCGTGCGATGTGGTTCTGCTCGCGCCGCAAGCGAGTTTCACGCCGTACTATTCCGTCGTCGGTTTCAGCCCCGACGGCGGCTGGACCGCGCTGTTGCCGAACAAGATCGGCGCGCCGCGCGCCGCACGCGTGTTGATGCGAAATGAAACGATCACGTCCGAGCAGGCAGTCGCATGGGGCATCGCGAACGGAATCGTGCCGAGCGAAAAAATCCGTGACGAAGCGCGCGCGGTGGCAAACGATATTGCCGCGAAAAAACTGGGAAGCATCCAGCGGACGAAATGCTTGCTATGGGGCGATGTCAACGCGCTCGCCGCGCGACTGGAAGCGGAACGGCGCGAATTCGTTCAACAAATCGTGACGCCCGAAGCGCAACAAGGCATAGCGGAGTTTTTGCAGAAACGTTGACCCCTCCCTCACCCTCCCCTTGCAAAGGGGAGGGCGGGGTGGGGTTGGGGATTGCTTCGGGCAAAAATCGCCCTCGCCATGACAAACCAAAGAAACACCATGAAGAATTTTCAAATCGGACAAGCGGCGGCGTTGCGACGCACATTCACGGCAAACGATCTCGCCGAGTATGCGTCGCTCGCGGGCATCGCGGCGAACGAGGTATCGTCCATCCCAGGTCCCTTGCTCAGTGGCATGTTCTCGTGTTTGATGGGCACGGAGTTGCCGGGACGCGGCACGAATTGGCTGAAACAAAAACTCGCGTTTCCCGCGCCCGCGCACGTTGGCGAAGAAATCACCGCGACGGTGGAGATCGTGCGCGTGCGCTCCGACAAAGAGTTGGTGAATCTGCGGACCATGTGCATCAATGCGCGCGGTGAAAGTGTGTGTGAGGGCGAAGCGTTGGTACTCGTCAAGGATGTGGCGTAACATAAATTCGCTGCGAAAATTTTACGCAGAGTCGCCGAGAGCGCAGAGGTCGCAGAGAAATTGATGTAAAAAACTCCGCGTTCTCCGCGCCTGCGGTGAATTCCAGATTCTCGGTTGCGACTCTACAGTGGCGGAGATTCGCGGGATAAAAATATCTTATGCCAAAGATTCACGCGAACGGAATCGAATTTTATTACGAGTGGCACGGACCGGAAAACGCGGAGGTGCTCATCTTGTCGAACGGGATTTTGATGAGCACCGCAAGTTGGGCATTCCAGACATCGGCGTTTGCGAAACAGTACCGCGTGTTGCTGTACGATTGTCGCGGGCAATGGCAATCGGATCATCCGCGCGAGCCATACTCGATGGAGCAACACGCGGACGATCTTGCCGCGTTGCTCGACGCGCTCGGCGTCGCGCGCGCTCACATCGGCGGCGTATCGTACGGCGCGGAGATTAGTTTGATTTTTGCGTACAGGTATCCGCAGAAAACGGCGAATCTGATCGTCGCCGCGACGGTGAGCGAAATTGACGCGGTCCTGCGCGGTATCGGCGAGATGTGGCTCGACGCGGCGAAGCGTCACGACCCAGACTTGTTCTTTCGCGTGACGTATCCGTTCAACTTTAGCGCGCGCTGGATCGCGGACAACGCGCCCGCGCTGGAACAGGCGCGCGCGCGGTACGCGCGTCTCGATTTCGATGCAGTCGTCAATCTCACGCAAGCGTTTCTCAACTTGAACATCACGTTGGAACTGCATCGCATCACCGCGCCAACCTTGTTGATCGTCGGCGAAGACGATGGATTGAAACCGCGTCGCTATGCGGACAAAATCGCGGTAGAAATTCCGCACGCCGAGTACGCGATCATTCCGCGCGCGGGACACTCGGTGATGTGGGAACAAGCGCAAACGTTCAACAGTCTCGTTCTCGGATTTTTATCCCAGCATCGTGAGTGAGGAGGTGATTACAAGCATCAGCCAATTTCCAATTTCCAATTTCCAATTTCCAATTTCCAAAACTGGAGGAGAAGAAATGAAAAAGTTTACACTGCTCGCGCTCATCGCGCTGGCATTCATCGTCGTCGCGTGCGCTTCACCAACGCCCGAGCCGACCAAGCCACCCGCACCGACCGCCGTACCGGCGCAACCGACCAAAGCCGCGGTTGAACCGACCAAGGCGCCGGTCGCGACCGCCGTGCCCGCCGCGACTAAAGCGCCGGAACCAACCAAAGCCCCCGAAGCCAAGCCGCTCAAAATCGGTTTGCTCACCGATCAATCCGGCGCGCTTGCGATCTATGGTCCGTTGCTTGAGAACGGTTTTGCGCTCGGTCTCGAATACGCGACCGAAGGCAAGAACAATGTCGCGGGTCGTCCGATTCAAATCATCACCAAAGACACCGCGTCCAAGACCGATGTCGGCACCCAGGTCGCGCGTGACCTGATCGAAAAAGAGGGTGTGGATGTTCTCGTCGGCGTGCCCAGTTCCGGCGTCGCGCTGGCGGTAGCGGAACTCGCCAAGCAGAACAAAAAGATTTACATCGCGCAACCGGCGGCGTCGCCGGATTTGACCGGCAAGAATTTCAATCCGTACGTCTTCCGCACATCGCGCACGAGCGTACAAGACGCGCTCGCCAGCGGCGCGGCGCTCAAGAAACTCGGCAAGACGTATGTACAAATCGCGCCCGACTATGCGTTCGGCTATGGCTCGGCGGGCGGTTTCTACGATGTCGTGAAGGCGAACGGCGGTACATTCGCGATCAACGATTCGAAAGACAAAGCCGGCGCGATCTACATCCCGCAGGATGCCAAAGACTTTACGCCGTATCTGCAAAAAGTGTTGGACACGAAAGCCGAAGTGCTCATCGTCACTTGGGCGGGCGCAGGTTTCGTTCCGCTCTTTACGCAGATGCAACAACTCGGCGTGTTCAAGACGATGCAAGTGTACACCGGCATGGGCGATAATCAAACGCTCAAAGCGGGTTACGCGAATGCGACCGGTGCGTCAGGGTTGATCGTCTATCACTACACCATGCCGAAAAATCCGATCAACGATTGGCTCGTCCAGAAACACAAAGAGAAATTCAAATCGGCGCCGGACCTGTTCACCGAAGGCGGTTTCACTGCCGCGCAAATGCTCGTCGCCGGCTTGAAGGCGACGAACGGCGATGCCACGGCGGACAAATTGATCCCGGTGCTTGAGAAACTGAGTTTCGACGGACCAAAAGGCAAGTACACCGTACGCGATTACGATCACGTCATGTTGCAAAATATGTACGTCGCGAAACTCACCAATGTGACCGATGCCGATTTCAAATTCTTTGAACTCTTGTCCGATCTGAAACCGGAAGAGACCGCGCCGACCTGTACGCTCGAAGGCGAGTACGCCAGTCGCTGTCCCAAAAAATAAAGGATAAAGTCAGAAGGATGAAGGATGAATTGTATCATCCTTCATCCTTCATCCTCATCCTTGTGGATTTACTATGGACGATCCAATCATTCTCGAAGCAGAACATCTCCGCAAAGATTTCGGCGGGTTGGTCGCCGTCGAAGATGTGTCGCTCAAGGTGCGCGCCGGTTCGCTCCATTCGATCATCGGACCGAATGGCGCGGGGAAGACGACGCTGTTCAATTTGTTGAGCGGTGTGTTCAAGCCCAGCGCCGGGCGCGTGATTTATCGCGGACGCGACATCACGGCGCAACCGCCGCATCGCATCGCGCATCTTGGCATCGGTCGCTCGTATCAAATCACGAATGTCTTTCCCAATCTCTCGGTGTTTGAAAATGTTCGCCTTGCCGCGCAAGCGATGGGACGCGATAACCTGAATCTGTTTGCGCCCGCGGCGAGTTTCAAAAAGTACGCCGAGCGCGCGTGGCGAATCGTCGAACAAGTTGGCTTGAAAGGCAAAGGCGATTTGCTCGCGAGTGTTTTGCCGCACGGTGATAAACGCAAACTCGAACTGGGCATCCTGCTTGCCTCGGATCCCCAGGTGCTCTTGCTCGATGAGCCGACCGCGGGCATGGCATCCGAACAGGTGCCGCAACTCATGGCGCTCATTGCCGAGGTTCGCCAACAAGGCAACAAGACGATTCTTCTCGTCGAGCACAACATGGATGTCGTGATGAATGTCTCCGACGCGATCACGGTGATGCACTATGGCAAGGTGCTGGCGGAAGGAACGCCGACGGAAATTGGCGCGAATGAGCAAGTGCAGAAGGCGTATTTGGGGGAGTTGTATCACTAATGCCCAACATTCTCGAACTAGACACCATCCAAACTTTCATCGGTCAGTTTCACATTCTCGAAGGCATCACGTTGTCGGTTGCCGAAGGAAGCATCACCGCGCTCCTGGGTCGCAACGGCGCGGGCAAGACGACGACGCTGAAATCCATCATCGGCTTGCGCCCGCCGCGCGAAGGCAAGGTGGTCTTTGCCGGCGCGGATATTCGCGGACGCCGCCCGTACGACATTGCCGCGCTTGGCATCGGGTACGTGCCGGAGAATCGCGCGATTTTTCGCGCGCTGACCGTCGAAGAAAACTTGAAAATCGCCGAGCGCAAAAAAGGCGACCTCGCGCAACGCGGCGACATGATTTTCGGCTTGTTCCCCGATCTCAAGAAATTTACGAAACTACCGGCGGGACAATTATCGGGCGGGCAACAGCAAATGCTCGCGATTGCGCGCGCGCTCGTGCCGGACAATCGTTTGTTGCTGATTGACGAACCGAGCGAAGGTCTCGCGCCGATCTTGATCGAACAGTTGATGGAATCCATTCGCCGGCTCAGCGCGCACACGACGATCTTGCTCGTCGAGCAAAATTTTCGGATGGCGAGCCAGCTTGCCGATTCGTACTATTTGATTGACGACGGCAAGTCGGTTCAACACGGCGCGATGAAAGAATTGGTACAAGACCGCGCGACGATTCAGCGCTACCTCGGCGCGGCGCAAGCGTAAATGCGTAATTCGTAATTCGTGATTTTACGTGCCACGAATCACGAATCGTTCAGTGAGCCAACCATGACTTTAATCACACAAAATCGAAACACGTTAATCACGGCACTCATCGTCGTGCTCGTCCTCGCGCTCATGTTCAATGGAATGAGTGGACCGACCGCGTCGAGCATCATTCTCTCCGGCGTCACCCTCGCCGCGTTGTACTTTCTCGTCGCGTCGGGCGTGTCGCTGATCTTTGGCTTGATGGATGTGTTGAATTTCGCGCACGGCTCGCTCTTTATGCTGGGCGCGTACGCGGGCTGGACGTTCTACACCAATCCGCGTTTGCTCTTCAACACGGGACCGCTCTTGTTCGCGCTCGTCGCCGGTTTCGCGCTCAGTCCAATCCTCGCGCGATTCATCGCGTTGCCGCGTTGGGGGCGTTGGCTGGCGTTTCTCATCGCGTTCGTCATCGCGATGATCGCGGCGCGCGATTTTCCGATTGACAAACTCGTCGCGATGGGCATGACGATGACAGGCAAGGTCATTCCGACTGCCGAAGCGCAAGAGCCGCTCGGGACGATGCTCATGCGAATCGCCGGCGTGTTTGCGGCGGGCGTCGTTGCCAGCGCGGGCGCATCCACGCGTTCCGCCGAACGCTTGCAAGCGCCGGCGCGGCAGTCGCTGTTGCTCGTCGTTGGACTCGGCATCGCCGCGTTGATCGTCTTGTTCGCGCGCGATGCGGGCGAGCAAATCATTTTGAACACCGACAGCAACTGGCGATTTCTGCTGGCGATTGTCGTCGGCGCGGCGACGGGCGGCGCGCTCGGCGCGTTGATGGAGTGGGGTTTGATTCGCCCGCTCTACGCGCGACCGATCTACCAAATTTTGTTGACGCTCGGGTTGACGTTTGTATTCGATCAAGTCGTGCGATTCGTGTGGGGACCCGCCGGCGCGTTCATGGAGATTCCGAAATGGTTCAACACGGCGAGCAAGGATTGCCCATCCGATAATTTGCTGATGTGGTTTTCGCAACACTGCGATTCGGTTTTTGTGATGGGGCGACCGTTCCCCAGTTATCGCTTGTTCATCATCCTGATTGGCGTCATCATGGTGCTGGCGATTGCGCTCTTGCTGCAACGCACGCGCTTTGGCATGATTATTCGCGCAGGCGTGCAAGACAGCGAGATGGTCGAGGCGCTCGGCATCAATGTGCGCCGCGTGTTCACGCTCGTTTTTGGGATTGGCGCGGCGCTCGCCGGCTTGGGCGGCGTCGTCGCCGCGCCGTTCCTGGGCGTGTATCCTGGGATGGCGATGGAATTTCTCTTGCAAGCGTTCATCGTCGTCGTGATTGGCGGCTTGGGCAGTATTCCGGGCGCGGCGATTGGCGCGTTGCTCGTCGGACTCGCGCGCGCGTACGGCGATCACATCGTGCTCGCCGGCATTCAACTGCCGTGGATGAGTGATTCGATTTCTGGTTCGCCGGCAATTGCGCGCGCCTCCACCGTGTTGATCATGGCGATCGTGCTGTTCTTGAAACCGACCGGTATTTTTGGAAAGAAAGATTGAAGAAAGGAAGCAAAAAAGGAAAAAAGGGGAATGAAGGAAATGAAGAAACTTACCTCATTTCCTTCATTTCCCTCATTTCCCTCATTTCCATAGAGGCACCATGCAAAAAATTCTGAAAAGCCACATTGGTTTGTTCATCCTCCTCGCTGCTCTCATCGCGTTTCCGTTCGCCATCGCGTTCCTGACCGGCGAACCGTTGAACAAGGGCATGCCGCTGTTCAGTCAAGGGTTGATGATCCAGGTCTTTATTCTTGCCGTGTTCGCGTTGAGTTATGACATTTTAATGGGGCACACCGGTATTCTGTCATTCGGGCACGCCTTATTTTTTGGCACCGGCGCGTACGCGCTCGGCATCTTGGTCAAGTACGCGCAGTGGTCGTTGCCCGCTGCGATTTTCGCCGTCATCGTCATCGCCGCGGTGGAAAGTTTCATCATCGGCGTGTTGTCGTTGCGCGTGCACGGCGTCTACTTTGCGATGGTCACACTCGCGTTCGCGACGGTCGCGTTCATCCTGGTCGAGGCGACCGATTTCAAACAATGGACGGGCGCAGAGGATGGTCTGCACGGCATTCCAATTCCCGATGCGATCAGCCCGACTTTGCATCGCACTGAATTTTATTTCCTCTCGCTCGCGTTTGCAGTCGCGATCTTTTTGCTCGTGAAACTGTTTGTGGATTCGCCGTCGGGTCGCGTGTGGGCGGCGATCCGCGAGAACGAAGCGCGCGCGACTTCGATTGGCTACAACACGCTCGTCTTCAAGGTGCAAGCGACGATCATCTCCGGCATCATCGCCGCGCTCGCCGGCGCGTTGAACGCGATGTGGAATCAGAGCGCGACGCCGCTGACGATGGAAGTGGGCACGACGATCAACGCGTTGTTGATGGCGATCATCGGCGGATCCGGCACGATCATCGGACCGATGTTGGGCGCGGGCGTTTTGCAACTGCTCGGATACTTTCTCAACCTGTGGCTCGGCTCGGTGTGGCAGTTGGTGTTCGGCTTGATCTACATCTTGCTCGTGTTGTTCGTGCCGTATGGCATCGTCGGCACGTGGCGCGTCAAGCAGTACGATTGGCAAGCCGCGTGGAAAGCACGCATCGGCAAGTGGACGGCAAAGTAGGGAACGAACGCGGTTGAAATTTAACCGCGTCCATTTTTTTGAGGTCTCGTATTTCACTGTGTCGGAATCAAACCGACTGGGTTGCCCCAACACCAGGTTTTGATAGCCGACCAAGTGTCTCTCCAGTTATCAACTCGTGGTGTCAAGCAAGAAAAAAGCAAGACCTTTCAGGTTCTGTGGACCTGAAAGGTCTTGTCTCAATTAATCGTCATCATCCTCTCTGCCAAGTTGACCGCGCAATGCCCCTCCCGGAAAATCGGCATTGTGGACGTTGACATAGTACGCCGATGGGTTCTGACGGATCGCATTGATCAGAGTGGGTGAAACGCCGCCCACACAACCTTCGAGTCCGTTCACCGGGACGTTAAAGCTCACGACCACGGGACCGGCGACGCCAACAGGCGCGATGTGGATATGTGCGGCAGTGATCGGCGCGACCTTTTTGACCTTGATATCAAAGCAGACCGTCTGATCGTCCGAATTGAGTACGACCTTTGCCTTGCCTTTGCCGTCGGGGTCGCCGGGTGTCGGCGCCTCTGCCGCGCCCGTGAGTTTCGTTTTGAGTGAGCGCCCTTCATCCGCCGCGACTGGACTGCTCGATGCAATCAATAGCACGGCAAGCGCAAGAATGAAAAGGGGAGCCAGGATTGTTCGTGCAGACATCCGAATTTCTCCTTCCGTATGTGAATGACGCAATTTGCCTTTACTGTGATTCGCAAATTGCGTCACGAGTTGAAAACGTGACACAACGCAAACTCTTGGCACTTCTTAAAGACATCCCTCCTTTCCGAATTGAAAATAGGTTATCGAGACTTTCCAGGCGCATGCGCGAAACCTGGAAGGTCAGTCCGCGCTGTTTTCATCCATGGTGGTGAACACCATGCCTGACGACTCTGTGCTAATTTCTCTCAAGGGTGATCGCGCGTGCGCGCATTGGTAAAGTAGCCCGCTGTGTTTGCTGTGATTCTGAAACGAAGAAAGGTATCTACCGGATTTTACGGAGGAATGGAGCAAATGGTTTTGTATTCCAAATCTCTACGCCGCGTATGTTCCTCCGCCGATTGACACTTGGCTGGAGATTGTGGAAGGGTGTATTGCGCTACGCATAGGCGCTGACCTCTGGGTAGATGCCCGGGAATTCGAACGACTCGCGGCGAGCGATGACTTGACCGCGCGGCGGAACGCGATTGAGCTGTACCGCGACGATCTCGCGCCCGAAATCTACGCTAATTGGATTTTACCACGGCGCGTCGCGTGGCGCGGAAAAATTCTTGCGGAGTCTGGCGCGGCTGGCGGAACACGCGGAGCAAGTGCAAGATGACGCACGCGCGTCGGTTTACTCAGACTTGCAAAGTTTCTGAAAACTTTGCAAGTCTGAGGGGGTGAAATCATTTTGGTGAAGGTAAAGTCTCTCACAGCGCGATCCACGAATAGGCGCTGTAATTGAATTCATTCCAATCGCCGTCCGACGAATTGAAAACGATACGAACAAGTATTTTGCTTTTCCCCTGGGTCAGCGACGCGGGAATCATAAAATCATCATCCCGCCAACGACGGATTCCGTTGCTGCCGGCGCGATGCCACGTGCCCACGCGCACCCCATCCACAAACACATCCGCACTTTGATTGGCAACACCATAGTCCATGCGTCGTCGCAAGACGACGCCTTCGTTCGAGGGTAGAATCGCCAACTCAAATTGACTGGAGCCGGTATGCGCGCGCCCGGTATCGCCAATACTGACTCCATCGTTCACACCTTCATACGAAAAAGAACGCTCGCCGTTCCAGGTCGCATCATGGATCACGTACGCGTGGCTCTGTTCGCTCGCGGCGTTTCCAACATCCACGATGTCGGTCAGCACCGCCCTGACTTTTGGTTTGTGATAATAATACGCGAGCGCCCACGCTTCTTCGTCTGCGTCGTTAATCGGACCATGCTCGACGCCGACCGTCAGATGTTTGTTGAACGGGATCGCGTCTTGCAAGAACAAACGATACATGCCGATCCTTTCAAAACTGCTATCCCGCAGATCGGCGCTCAGTCCATGCAACGGCAACGAAAAGGTGCCGCTCCGAAAATACCAGCCGCCATTGAAAAAATCTTCCGTCCCCGTACCGTGAATCGCCGGCGTTCGACTATCATCAATGTAGATTCGTTCGTCGCCTTCCAGGAACAGACGATTCGCTTCGCCGCGAATCGAGATCACGACGCCGACAAGGTGTCCAGTCCCTTCGATGTTGAGACAATTCACATCCGTGCCGTCGCCCGAAGTATGAATCTGGTTGACGAACTGGGTTTTGAAATACCCGACCTGGGAAAAGGGCAGGACGAATGGCTTGTGCTTGATCTCGTACGCGATGCCGTTGGTGGGAATGCCGCGCGAGTTGAACAACTCGATGCGCGCGCGTTTTTCAAACGGCATCGGAAAGTACATGTACAAGGTGTTGGAACCATCCAAGCCCGCCGCGAGCGCGCGCGTCAGCCAGGTTCCGAATTGCCCAAGCGCAAAGAACGAACCCAGAGGAGCGGACACACTGGGATTCGATTCGTCATCCCAATAAATCCGGATCAAAATACCGTTCAAAATATCGTACACGTCGGAAGACGGACGCGCCACAACCCCAGGAATGCCAAGTCGAATCGAGGAAATGGAACGCGCGCCTGAAACATCGAAGATGGTCTGGGTCGCGCCGGTGCCCAGGTTGATGAATCCGGAAACGCGCGTGTTGTCGCTGTCGCGCTTGGGGTCTTGCCCCGCTTTATTCCAGAGCGCGCGCACCGCCGAGCTGTCTTCCGTTGTCGTCCACGTTGTGACGGATGTGTCCGGAGTGAAAACATGATAGCCAATGTTATAGTAGAAATTCGTGCCGCGCGTACCGTTTGCCGTAATCTTGATGCCGCGATTGAACGACATGGGAACGTAACAATAATAACCTCCACTCGATACGGCGTCGTTCCCAACGAGTGGCGCGAGAAAGGGCGCGGTCTTGCCGTCGAACAAATCGCGCATCATCATATTCACGCGCGGGGTCGTCTCGCCGTCGAAATAAAATTTGATGCGCGCCGCGTCGAGATCATTCCCGGTTACCCAAATGCGATAAACCGTGCCCACCCCTGCCAAGTCCAACAGGACATTGTCTGCATGCGAATCCAGCGCGAGAAAATTGTTCCAATCTTGATTGCCTCCAGTTCGATCATAACTCGATTGTCCGCCGGCAAGCGTGTTGAACCGGAGAAAAGGTAAACGTTCGAATTGGAGCATCGTCGCGAGCGCGTTCTGCTCGACCGCCAACGTCGCGGTATAGTCCTTGATAATCCCGTCCGAGAAAACCACGTGCAGCGTGTACGCCGTCGTTTGCGCTGGCGTGACCACGCGCGAGCCGGAAACGGGGATGCTTTCGCCGTCCAACATTACTTGGTCGGCGTCTTGCGTACTCCAATTCAATACTGCCGATGTGCCGGGTGTGATCGTGTTCGGAGTGACGTTGAACGAAGCGATTTTTACCGGCGTGACAGTGATGCTCGCGCCAAGGTCGCGCGATGTGCCATCGGGGAAATCAACGCGCATTACATACGTCGTCGTCTGCTGAGGTGTGACAACGCGCGAGCCAGCCGGTTGGACAGATTCGCCGTCGAGCGAAACCGCGCTGGCATCGGTGACGAGCCATTGCAACATCGCCGATTCGCCGATCGAAATCGAAGCCGGTGTCGCGCTGAACGAAATCGTCGGCGCGGGTGTGACGGTGACAAGGCGCGCGCCTTGGCGATCGGCCAGCCAGGCGACTTGCTCGCGCACCAAACCGCACCAATAGTTGATCGCGCGCGCGGTCTGCAAACGAATCGCGCCGGTGATTGTCGCGGTTTGTCCCGGCGCGAGCGGCGCGCCTAAACCCCAGCGGTATGGATGGTCAACGCCGGCGCGTCCATCGAAATCAATTCCGACGCGAAACGCGTCTTTCGTCTCAGTGAAACCGCGCGAACGAAATGTGTCGCCTTCATCGTAAACGAATCCAGGTTCAGGACCCTGGGTCTGAAGCGTTTCCAGCGAATCGTTGTGAACGACCAAACTCACATTCAGCAACCCATTCGCGCTGAGCGCGGTTGGTGTGAGCGTCACATCCGTGATCGTCACACCGCTGATGCTCACGGTAATCGTTTGCGCGCCTTGCCGATCCTGCAACCACGCGACGAGTTCGTGGACGAGTCCCGCCCAGTACTGGATCGTGCGCGCGGTTCGCAATCGAATCGCGCCGGTGATCGTCGCGGTTTGTCCCGGCGCGAGCGGCGCGCCCAAGCCCCAACGGTACGGATGGTCAACGCCGGCGCGTCCATCGAAATCAATGCCAACGCGGAACGTAGCGGGCGTTTCGGTGAATCCGCGCGAACGAAATGTATCGCCTTCCTCGTAAATAAACCCAGGTTCGGGACCCTGCGTTTGCAGCGTCTCGGTCGAGTCGTTGCGAACGATGATGCTGACGTTGAGCAATCCGCCCGCGCTTACCATCGTCGGCGCGAGCGTCGCGTTGGTGATCGTCACGGTTCCCCCAGGATTCACCGCGATAGTCTGCTCGCCCCGCCGGTCCTGCAACCACGCGACGAGTTCATGCACGAGTCCCGCCCAGTACTGAATCGTGCGCGCGGTTCGCAATCGAATCGCGCCGGTGATCGTCACGGTTTGTCCCGGCGCGAGCGGCGACCCTAGCCCCCAGCGGTACGGATGGTCAACGCCGGCGCGTCCATCAAAATCAATTCCAACGCGAAACACGCCGGGCGTTTCGGTGAATCCGCGCGAGCGAAACGTGTCGCCTTCATCGTAAATAAAACCTGGGTTCGGACCTTGCGTGGTCAGTGTTTCAGTCGTGCCGTTAAAGACCGTGATCTCTATATTGAGCACGCCGCCCGCGTCGAGCGTGGTCGGCGATAGAGTCACCGATCTGATTTCGACCGCGCCAGCAGAAATCGAGTCGTCCGTACGTTCCGAGGAATTGGATGGCATTCGGGTGATCTCCTGTTTTGGAAATATGAATGACGTCAAACCAGGTTACTACTTTGGCAATGTCGCATTTCTTTTATATCCACAGAAACACACAGAAGGATAAAAAATTTCTGTGAAATTCCGTGTGGTTCTGTAGCGAAATACCAAAGTTTGACATTGACCAAGTACACGCCCAACCAGTAGCTGATTTGATTCTGACGGAAACTATTGCGGATTTCCCCACGTCACGTGTAACGTCGGACGCCCGGTTGCATTCCAATCGCCGGTATCCGATGAAACAAAGTATCGCCCGGTGTGATAGTTGCCGTCCGCGGTGTAGATCGCCAGTCGCAGTGGCGCGCCGGCAGCGCGCGCCTGCGCGACCGGCAAACTCACATCCCACACGCGCGGCACACCGGGCCAACCTGGGAGCGCGGCTAGTCCAGGCACCCAGGTGTAGCTAAAATTTTCCACGGCGCGCGGCGCGTTGTTCCAACTTAGCGTCTGGTCATTCCAATCTTGCGCGACGGTGAGCACCTGGATCGGCGAAGGTTGCGGACGATCATTCGGATTGGGCGAGTTGAGATCGCCCGAGTTGCCGAATTGATAGAGCGTCAACGTCGCCGAGACGATCACCGAGTTGGTCGGCACTTGATCGAGCGGAAACGTGACGTAGATTTTGCCGAAGCAGGGCCAATCGGCGATGTTCGATTGATTGGCGCTCGCCAGATCACCGTCGTTCGGACGGACTCGATCACCCCACTGCGTCCAATAGTCGTAGCCGTCGCCGCAATCATTCGCGCCGCCCATGTCGAGGTCAGGCACCACCGCGTTGTTCAAGCGATGTCGAATCGTAACGGTCGCGCCGCCCGTTGACGCGGGCGGTGTGTACGTTGGCACGCCGAATCGCAAACGTCCCCATGTGCGCGAGTTATCGGGCGCTTGGGTGTCGAACCAAATCTGCTGATTTCTGGTCGCGCCTGCCGCGTCATCGCGGTCGTGTTGTATCAACGCCATCCGCCAAATTGTGCCCGTTGTCGGCTTGCCGCTCAATCCCAGACTGGCGAATGGAATGCGGTACGATGCCGCCCACCCGCGACTGGAATTACCACTATTCGGCGCGCCTTCGCCCATCGCGCCGATCGTCGTTACAAAGGGTACCGACGCCGATTGCCAGACCGACCCATTACCACGATAACTTGCCTGATATTGCGTCGGTTGCGGATTGGTGCTCGGCTGACTAAATTGACTGACAAATTGATACGCCGTTGTCCCAGGAAGCGTGTTGCCGTTTCCATTCAGGTCGAGGTACAGCGTCGTCGCATCCCAGTTCGTGAGGTCGGCGGGCGTTGGCGATGGGTTGTACCAAAAATACTGATCGAAGATCGCCCAGTAAATGTACACGTCCGTGTCGTTGTAGCCAACTCGTACGTCCACAAAATTCTCCGGTTGCCTCACGCGTCCGAACCAAAAAATTCCCATTTCGCTGAAACGATCTTGCGTCACCGAAGCAGTCGCAAAGTAGGGAGCATTCGCGATGGGTCCGGACAGCGGCGCGCTCGTGATGATATTTTTCTGCGCCAGAGGCAAATAGAGCGTGCTGCCTGAAGCCGCGACGGCAACCCTGGGAGGAGGCGGAGTCCAATTACTCAACCCGATGATTGCCAATAGCACCAGGCAACAGCCCCAGAATTTCTTTGTGAAAAAGGGAAATCGCATCGCATCACCGTCTATTCGTCGGCAGGAATATCTGGCGTACATCTACAATGATGACGATTGTGAAGGTGCCGATACTCCTACCGAAATCCAACGCCGCTTGGGTTTCAGCGCGATTTGCTGAATCGTGGCAAGTATAATACAGCGCGGTGCGACATGCAAATCAATTCGCGCCAGGTTGTCGGTCTCCCAACTCCATGCTATACTCGCACTCACCTATGAACATTGACTCGACACTCGCCCACGAACTAAAACTTCGCCTGACCCAGGTTCAAGCCGCCATCACATTGCTCGACGACGGCAACACGATTCCGTTCATCGCGCGCTATCGCAAAGAAGTCACCGCTGCGCTCGACGA
Source organism: Chloroflexota bacterium (assembly GCA_016219275.1). Lineage (NCBI taxonomy): Bacteria > Bacillati > Chloroflexota > Chloroflexota bacterium. Next base: position 2,300 of record JACRBM010000003.1, on the reverse strand, counting down.
AGAGCAACTGCGCCAGATTGCCGAACGACTCGCCTATTTGCGAAACCTTGCCGAGCGCAAGACGAGCGTGCTCGCGTCGCTCACCGAACAAGGCAAACTTACACCCGCACTGCAAACCGCGATTGAATCTGCCGAGACGCTGCAAACCGTCGAAGACATCTACCTGCCGTTCAAACCCAAACGCCGCACCCGCGCGATGATCGCGCGCGAACGCGGCTTGGAACCACTCGCCCAGCTGATTCTCGCGCAGACGCTCACGCGCGATTCGTTGGCGAAACTCGCCGCGCCGTTCTTGTCCGCGGACGTTGCCGACGCCGATCAAGCATGGGCAGGCGCGCGCGACATCGTCGCCGAAGTGATTTCGGATGATCCCGAATTGCGCGGCGCGGCGCGAACAATCGCGCGCGCGCGGAGCGCGATCACCAGCGCGCGCGCGGATGCCGCGCAAGACCCGCGCAAGGTTTTCGCGCAGTACTATGAATTCACGATGCCGTTGCCGCGCGCGCGTCCGCACCAAATCCTCGCGCTCAATCGCGGCGAGCAAGCCGGCGCGCTCAAGGTTCAATTCGCCTTGCCCGACGGCGAGATTCTCGCGCGACTCGCGCAAAAATATCGCGCACAATCGGCGTCGCCGCTCGCGGAACAACTGACGCGCGCGACCCAAGACGCGTGTGAACGCCTCCTGCTTCCGGCGGTCGAACGCGATGTGCGGCGGATGGTGACGGACGAAGCGAACGCCCACGCGACGCGCCTGTTCGCGGAGAACGTGCGTGCGCTCTTGTTGCAACCCCCGATTCGCGGACACACGATCATCGGACTCGACCCAGGTTTTCGGACGGGTTGCAAAATCGCGGTGGTGGATGCGACCGGTAAAGTGGTCACGACGGGAACGATCTATCCGCACGAGCCGCAAAAGCAGTGGAGCGAAAGCAAAGCGATTCTGCGACGGCTCGTCGAAAAAACCGGCGCGGACTTGTACGCGATTGGCAACGGCACGGCGTCGCGCGAAACCGAACAACTCGTCGCCGAAACGATTGCGGAGGGCGCGCGCGCCGAATATCTCATCGTCAGCGAACAAGGCGCGTCGGTCTATTCCGCGTCGTCGCTCGCGCGCGCAGAACTGCCCGACCTCGACGTGACGTTGCGCGGCGCGGTTTCCATCGCGCGGCGCGTGCTCGACCCGCTCGCCGAGCTGGTCAAGATTGACGCGCGCTCGATTGGCGTCGGCTTGTATCAGCACGACCTCGAAGAAAAACAATTGAGCGATGCGCTTGACGCGGTCGTGGAATCGGTCGTGAACGCGGTCGGCGTGGATGTGAACACGGCATCGCCCGCGCTGTTGCGTTACGTCGCCGGCGTTGGTCCGAAATTGGCAGGAGCCATCGTCGCGCACCGCGAAGCGAACGGCGCGTTTTGGAATCGCGCGGCGCTCCGCAAGGTCAAAGGGTTGGGTCCCAAAGCGTTCGAGCAAGCCGCCGGTTTTTTGCGGGTGAGCGACGGCGATGAACCGCTCGACAACACGGCGATCCATCCTGAATCGTACCCCGTCGTCCGCAATCTATTCACGCTGATGGACGCACCCAGCGCCGCGCGCGATGTGCCGGCGCGGCTCGCGGCATTTCGTCAACACAATGCGCTCGGCGACATCGCGCAAATCCTGGGTTGCGGTGAGCCGACGCTCGCCGACATTTTCGATCAACTCGCGCGTCCAGGACGCGACCCGCGCGATGAATTGCCCAAGCCGATTCTGCGACGCGATGTGCTCAAGCTCGAAGATTTGCAAACGGGGATGCGGCTCAAGGGCACGGTGCGCAACGTGGTGGATTTTGGCGCGTTCGTGGATATTGGCGTCAAGCACGACGGCTTGTTGCACCGGAATCAAATGCGCCGCGGCGCAGCATCGTTGACCGTCGGCGATGTGATTGACGTGATTGTTCTCGCTGTGGACGCCGAACGCGCACGCATCGGGCTGGGTCAACCAGAGTAGCCCGTCGCCTAGGTCGCGCTATTCGCCATGTGCCATTCGCCAAGCCCAGGAAAATGTGTTATACTAGGAACCAAATACTAACAGGAGAGGTTTCCATGCCAAAACTTAGCCAGCACAACAAACCCTGGACGAAACAAGAAGTCGCCCAGTTGAAGAAGTTGTACCACAAAGTCGTTCACCGCGAGATCGCCGCCCAACTCAATCGCACGGTCAGCGCGGTGGAATCAAAAGCCATCGAGCTTGGCATCACACGCAAAATGAAATAGCCCGTATGGCAAGACGAGACCGGTGTTGCCACATTTTGCCACGTCCT
>JACRBM010000002.1 GCA_016219275.1 Chloroflexota bacterium | reverse complement strand
TGCGGCCTGGCTCAGAGGTTGCCAGCGCGCTTCAAGTTCATCGAGAGTAGGCATGGGCAGGTCCTTTCGGAAAGAGCGGATGCCCCATCTTACCCGAAAATACCGTCAATGTCATCTACCCGAAAATCTGACGCACACCCAATTGCACAGGGGGGCTTGACACGCATATTCAATTAGAATAGAATGCGCCTCGCTTTCGCGCGGTAAAGTTGCCGCGCGGCTAGATGGAGTCGCTCCGCACTTCTGATGATGGAAATTGAGTGATGAACACATCCGTTTGGGGTCAGGTTGTTGCTTCAACCCACGGACAGACTATTTCGCTGTCCGTCTCCCGCTTGGTGTACGGTTCACACTCTTGTAAATTTTTTACGTACCGAAATCTTCCGCCGCGCGAGGGGCGGTATTTTTATTTCTCAAAATTCTCGTGGCAGTGAGAGAGGCATATGAAGCACATCATTACCGTCGCAATCCTGGTCGTCGTCGCGACCATTCTAACGAGCGCGTTGTTGGACAACATCGGGCTGTTGCCCGTCGGCGCGAGTCAGCAAGCCGTTTCGATTGATCAATTGTTGGATTTGCATTTCAAGCTGATCGCCTTTTTGTTTTCGCTCATCATGGTGTTTATGCTCTACAGCGTCGTCGTCTTCAAGCGCAAGCCCGGCGATATGAGCGATGCCAAACACATCGAAGGGCATACTGGACTAGAGCTTTTCTGGACCGCGATGCCGCTCGCGATCGTGCTCTATCTTTCGTACCTCGGCGCGCAATCGCTCGCGGAGACGCGGCGCGTGGACCCGCAAGCGATGGTCGTCAAAGTGACCGCGCGTCAGTGGTCGTGGCTGTTCGAGTACCCGCAGTACGACATCGCTTCGACCACGCTCAATCTGCCGGTGAACAAGCAAGTGTTGTTCCAGGTCGAGTCCCAGGATGTGATTCACGGTTTCTGGGTGCCGGAATTTCGCGTCAAGCAAGACGTGTTGCCGGGGATGATGCGCGAGATGCGCGTGACGCCGATTCGCCTGGGCGAGTACAAGGTGCGCTGTTCGGTGATTTGCGGCACGTCGCACGCGTTGATGGAACAATCCGCCATCGTGCAATCAGACGCGGATTTTCAAGCGTGGGTGACGGACCAACAAAAAGCGATGGCGGCGAGTCCGGTCGAACGTGGCAAGCGTTGGTCGGCGCAATTCGGCTGCGCGGCGTGTCACTCGGTTGACGGCAAAACGCTCGTGGGTCCTACCTGGAAAGGCTTGTACAATTCCAAGGTTGAGTTTGCCGATGGCACATCGGCTACGGCGGACGACGCGTACTTGAAAGAGTCTATCCTCAATCCGAACGCCAAACAAAGCAAAGGATTTCTACCCAACGTGATGCCGGCGAATTTTGGGCAAACCATCAAGCCAGAACAAATCAACGACCTTCTCGAATATATAAAATCACTCAAGTAATGCAACCTATCCTTGCGAAGGTTTGTAACCTTCGCAAGGATGAGCCGGCACTAGGAATTATCAAGGAGCAAGTGTATGGACAACCCAGTAACTCAACGTAGCGGGCTTGCGCTCTTTTTCCGCTTAGGTCTCGTGCGCGGTTTGATCGGTCAGATCATCGGCACCGCCATCGGGATTGGCATCGTAGTGGTAATTCGTTTGTCGATGGGCTTGCCCTTTGCGGCGGAACCGGCGGCGGTCGTCGGCGCGGTCGTCGGCGCGATCGGTTTCGTCGTCGGCGTGGGCGCGGTGACCGATTGGCTCAAGTGGGCGAACGGCGATGAGACGCCCGAACATCCCGAACCCGATCCGACGATGCCGCGTTGGACGCGCTTTTTCGGCGTATCGCTCGATCACAAAGTGATTGGCATTCAGTACGGCGTCACCGCGATTGTGTTGTTGGCGCTCGCCGGATCGCTCGCGCTAATCTTTCGTGTTCAGCTCGCCGAATCGAGTATGCGGTTTTTGTCGCCCGATTTGTACAACACGATGATGGGCTTGCACGGCATGGTGATGATCGTCGCCATGTTGCTCGGCGGCGCGGCGATGTCGAACTATCTCGTGCCGTTGATGATCGGCGCGAAGGACATGGCGTTTCCGCGCTTGAACGCGTTCGCGTTCTGGTTGGCAGTGCCCGCCGCGCTCGTTTTGTCGAGTTCGCTGTTCGTCGGCGGGTTCGATACGGGCTGGGTCGCGTATCCGCCGCTCTCGGTGCGCGCGCCGCTGGGGATGCAAATGTTTTTTGTCGGCGTCTATGTCGCCGGGCTATCCTCGATCCTGGGCGGAATCAATGTGATCGTGACGACCGCACGAATGCGCGCGTCCGGGATGACGGCATTCAAGATGCCGATTTTCGTGTGGGCGGCGCTCGCCACCGCGTTGATCGCGGCGACCGCGACGCAGTTGATCGGTTTGTCGTTCCAGATGGTCAGTTTCCAACGTCTCTTTGGGATGGGCTTTTTCGACGCCGCCAAAGGCGGCAACCCGATTCTGTTCCAGCATCTTTTCTGGTTCTACTCGCACCCCGCCGTGTACGTGTTTGTGCTCCCTGGCTTGGGCGTCATCAGCGAATTGTTGCCGGTCTTTGCGCGCAAGCCGCTGTTCGGTTACAAGTGGGTGGCGATGTCGTCCTTCGGTATCGCGATTGTCGGGTACTTTGTGTGGGCGCATCACATGTTTACTTCCGGCATGGAAGAATATCTGCGCGTGCCGTTTATGTACGCGACCTTGCTCGTCGCGATACCGACCGGCGTGAAATTCTTTTCCTGGATCGCGACGTTGTGGGAAGGCAAGATCCGCCTGACCGTACCGATGCTGTTCACACTCGGCGCGATTTCCGTCTTCTTGATCGGCGGGTTGAGCGGACCGCCGAACGGCACGGTCTCGACCGACTTGCACTTGCACGACACGTACTGGATCGTCGGGCACTTTCACGCGACGATGTTTGGCGGATTCATCTTTCCGTTCGTCGCGGCGGTATACTACTGGTTCCCCAAGATGACCGGTCGCAAGATGAACGACACGATCGGCAAGATTCAGTTTTGGTTGCTCACGCCGGGATTCTGGCTGCAATCGCTCGGCATGATGCGCGTCGGCTTGCTCGGCATGCGCCGCCGCATCTTTACCTACGATCCCGCGCTCGGACTCGACACGACGCACCTCGCGATCTCGATTGCCGGGTTCATGGTCGGTTTATCCGTGTTGCTGTTCATCATCAACATCGTACGGAGTGTGCGGCACGGCGAGGTCGCGGTCGGCAATGTGTGGGAATCGCGTTCGCTCGAATGGCAAATTCCGTCGCCCGCGCCCGATCACAATTACGTGGGACAAACGATCGCGGTCGTCGGCGAGCCGTACGATTACGGTCTCCCGAACTCGACGTACGTCGCGATGCAAACAAGCGGCGCGGGTGCGCCGGCTGAATAATCCTGGGAATTCATTTTGGAGATTCGATTCATGGACAAGAAAAAAGCCGACCTCCGACTCGGCGAAACCATCGGCGTCATTCTCGTCGTCGTGAACGCGCTCGAATTCTGGTTCGCCACTGCGATTACGGCGTACCCGGTGATGGTGTTTACGATGATCTTGCTGGCGTTAATTGACATCGCGTTGATCTTGGAATACTATATGCACCTGCCGCGCTTGTTCGCGTTGGATGACGAAGGGGGACACTAATGACCGCCGAAGCGACGCACGTGGATGCGTATCACAAAAAACTCGCGAACAATCGCCTCGGGTTGTGGCTCTTTATCATCTCCGATTCGTTCATGTTCGCCGGCTTGCTCGTCACGCGATTTTACTTGCTCGGCGATCATCGTCCGGAACTCAACCAATACCTGGGTCTGGGTGTGACCGCGATTCTGTTGGTCAGTAGTTTCTTTATGAATCGCGCCGAAACGTACATGGTGCACGGCGACCGTCGCGGGTTCGCGATCAGCGCGGGGATGACGATGTTCCTCGGCTTGGTCTTTCTCGCCGGCGTCGTCGGCGTCGAGTGGCGCATCGCGCCGTTCGGTCCGAGCGATAGCGCGGAAGGCGCGGTGTTTTACATGATGACCGGGATGCACGCGTTTCACGTTCTGACCGGCGTGTTGTTCATCGGCGTCGTTCTCCGCAATGGACTGCGCGGACGTTATTCCGCAGAGCGACACTGGGCGGTCGAAGCGTGCACGAACTACTGGCACTTTGTGGATGTCGTGTGGCAATTCTTTTATCCCGCACTCTATCTCATTGGAACCGTTGCAGTGAAATAACGTGTGACGGGTGACGCATCGTCACCCGTCACGTACCTACAAATGAAAACGAAACTCGTCCTGGGGCTGGGGCTTACAATCGTGCTGATGATGGCGGCAGGGTTGTGGATGGCGACCCAGCCCTATGCTTTTCACGGCTCGGTGATCGAACCGCCCATGCGCGCGGCGGATTTCACATTGACCGCGCACAATGGCAAACCGTTTCGGTTGAGCGATTTGACCGGCAAGGTCGTCGTCGTGTATTTCGGCTACACCACGTGTCCCGACGTGTGTCCGACGACGCTCGTGGAACTGAAACGCGTCCGCGCGCAATTGAAACAACACGCCGACCGCGTGCAATTCATTTTCATCACGATTGATCCAGAGCGCGATACACTCGAACGCTTGCGCGGATATGTGCCCAGTTTCGATCCGTCGTTTATCGGATTGACCGGCACGGCAACCGAACTCGCGCCAGTCTGGCGCGCCTTTGGCGTGTATCGCGCCAAGCAACCCTCGGAAAGCGCGCTCGGTTATTTGATGGACCACAGCGCGCAACTTTACGCGATTGATGGGCGCGGCAATTTGCGCGTGACTTTTGCTTTCGGCGAGACCGCCGACAACATGACCCAGGACATCAAACAGCTGCTCGCCGAAACAAGGAACTGAACGTGATAGATTATTTCAAACGCTCACTCTTCGGACGAATCCTCTTTTCGCTCGCGCTCGGTTGCCTGCTTGCGTTCGTGCTCAGTGAAAGCGCGTTCCTCGTCGTCAAGAACAATCTCGACCGCGATCCGCAACGCATCGAATTAGTGATTCCCGCCGGCACGGCGGAACGCGTTGCCGCCGGTCAAGCCGTGCCAGCGCTCCCCAAAGAGATGAACTTTGTCGTCGGCGATGTGCTCGTTGTGATCAATCAAGACTCGGCGAGCCACCAACTGGGACCGACCTTCGTCCCGCCCGGCGCGAGCGCGACGCTGAACCTGAACGAAGCGAACGAATACTCGTACGCCTGTTCGTTCCAGCCGACGCGTAACCTGGGTGTGGATGTGCGTCCGCGCGTGACCGCGTTCACGCGCTTTCAAGCGATCTTTCTCGCCGGTCCGCCGATGGCGGCATTGATCTTGCTGTACAGTTTGGTGATGGTGCCCCTCACGCCGCGCAAAAAACCGGAGCGCGCGTGATCCTGCGGATTTTTTTCAGCCGCAAGCGTGTGCGGACGACCTTGCTCGCGTTCGTCGCGGTCGCGGTGATGCTCGGGCTAGGGGTGTGGCAACTCGATCGTTTGCAACAGCGGCGCGCGTTCAACGCGCGCGTCAGCGGGCACGTGACCGCACCATCGCTCGAATTGTCTGGCGCGGCGCTCGAAACCGATCTGACGAATGTGGAGTACCGCGCGGTGCATGTCGTCGGCAAGTACGATGAGGCGCATCAAGTCGCGTTGCGAAATCAAGCGTACAAAAACCAGGTCGGCGTGACGTTGCTCACGCCGCTCATCATCAGCGGCACCCAACAAGCCGTGCTCGTCAATCGCGGCTGGATTCCATTCGACGATGCCGCGCCGGACAAATGGAGTCGCTACGCTGAACCTGGGATCGCCCAAGTGCGCGGTGTGATTCGACGCGCGCAGACGCAACCGGATTTTGGCGGCATCAACGATTCGCCCGGCGCGCACCAAGTGTGGAATCTCGCGAACGTTAGTCGCATCGCGGAGCAACTGCCTTACCCGCTTTTGCCGATCTACATTCAACAGACCCCCAATGGCAGCGCAACGATTCTCGCGGATACGTCCATGAGTCTGGTCAACATCCCAGGTCAAACCGCGCCGATAGCGAGCGCCGTTCCGCAACGCATGCCAGTGGAATTGGATTTGAGCGAAGGGTCGCATCTGCCGTACGCGCTGCAATGGTTCTTGTTCGCGGCAATCGTCGCGATCGGTTATCCGCGTATCGTTCTTCGCCGTGATCGTCCGAACAATCAATCCCAGGTTTAGCAGAAATTCATTAGACGCCATTCGAGTCGAAAACTTTGCCCACGAAGGACACCAAGTTCACAAAGAAATGCAAGAAATTTTCGTGTCCTTCGTGGGCAAAAATTGTTGAGGATCACAAAAATAATGTCCATGCTCAGAACAATGCTCGGTCCGGGTTGGCGCTGGGTCACGCTGTTCGTCGTCATCTTGTTTGGCGTATTCATCCGTTTGGGAATCTGGCAGATTGATCGCAACGCACAGCGCATCGCGTCCGACAAACGCATCACCGATTCGCTCAGCGCGCCGCCCGTTGCGCTGACGCCAGAGCTGCAAAGTGGCGACCTGATCAAATTGGAATATCGCGCGGTGATGGTATCGGGCATGTACGATCACGCGAATCAAATCGGTTGGCGCAACCAAGTGTGGAACGAAAACGCGATTGGCATTCGCTTGTTGACGCCGCTCGTCATCAGCGGCACGCGGCAAGCGGTGTTGATTGATCGCGGCTGGGTTCCGTTGAACGAAGCCGCGCCGGACAATTGGAAAAAATTCGACGAGCCAGGTGTCGTGCAGGTCAGCGGCATCATTCGCATTTCGCAAAGTCAAACGCAAGCTGGGAGTACGCCCAACGCATCTACGCCGTTCAAGTTGTGGGACACGCTCATCCTGACGCAGATCGGCGCGCAAATGCCCTACCCGATTTTGCCGGTGTACATCCAACAATCGCCCGACCGCGCCGCGCCCAAACCTGTCCCCGGCATCCAGCCCGCGTTGCCGATTCGCACCGCGCCGGAATTGGCATTGAGCGACGGTTCGAATATCGCGTATGCGACGCAATGGTTTCTCTTTGCGATCATTACCGTTGCCGGTTATCCGTACTTTATTCGTTATCAAGAACGAAAACGTCAACACAGTGAGCAAATTCAGCCATGAAGTATCACGCGATTTTTTTCGATGTGGGTGGAGTGTTGATGAGCATGGACCGCGACCGCGTCGCGCGCGAGTATGTCGCGCTGGCGCGGTCGCGCCGCGTCACGCTCGATTTCGCCGCCGTGCGCGCGATGGTCGCCGCGCTCGACGACGAGATTCCGGCGCGCGCGCGTCTAGCGCCGCCGCTTAGTCTCGACGAACGCGCCGGCGAAACGTTTTGGAAAACGCTGTTCGCCGATGGGTGGTCGCGGCTCGCGCTCGTGCGCGATGATGCCGCTATCGCGCATTTTTATCGCGAGTTCCGGCGCGGCGCGTTCAATCGCGCGTTCGACGATGCGCGTCCTGCGCTCGACGCGCTCCAGGCGCGCGGCGTGACACTCGGCGTCATCTCCAACTTTACGCCGAACTGCGCGGAGGTGTTGGAGACGCTCGGACTCAAGCGTTATTTCGCGCACATCGTCGTTTCCGCACTCGTCCGCGTCGAAAAGCCGGCGCGCGCAATTTTCGATCACGCCGCGCAACTCGCGCAACGCGACCCGCGCGAATTGGTCTACGTCGGCGATGGTTTGCACACGGATGTGGACGGCGCGCGCGGCGCGGGCTGGGACGCGATCCTGCTCGATCGCGATAATTGGTATCCCGACTATCGCGTTGTGCCGCGCGTGCGCCGCCTGACCGAGTTAGCCGAGGTGTTGCAAAGCGCGGTGTGAGCGCGCGCGGAGAGGAACACCCGAAAAGACCTGAGAGAAAAATCTCCCAGGTCTTTTGTTTTGGCGCGGGAAACGTGGTAAAATGTGGTCGTACCGAAAGGAGAACGTACGAGCGAAATCACGAACGAGCAACTTTATTCCGAGATTGCCAACATCAAACAGGAACTCAAGCAACTCCGGGAGACGGTGACGCAATACCAGGTCGTTCAAACGGCGCATCCGTACATTGTGAAGATGGAAGGTTATCAAGGCGGCGAGCCAATCACGCGTAATGGGTACGTCACCGTGCGAACGATAGTCGAGCAGACGCGGCTTGGCACGACGCCGCAAGAACTTGTCGAGGGGCATCCTCCGCTTACACTCGCCGAAGTTTACGACGCGCTCAGTTACTATTACGATCACACGGAGGAGATCGAGCAGATTATCGCAGAGAATAATGCCACACTCATCCGCGCGATCGAATTATCGAAGCGAATTACCGCGGCACGAAACAACCAGAAAAACCTCGGTGAGTTCGCGGAGGGATAATCCATGCCTACCCCACCCCGCAATCCGTACATTGCCGGTAAAGCACTAGGCGACCCGCGCGGTTTCTTCGAACAGACCGCGCGTACAAATCGCTTGGGCAAGTTTCGTCCGAACTTGCAAGTCCAATAGAAAAATTTCCTCAGATTTTGGGATCAACAACGCGCTGACCTGCGACTTGTTTTTGACCGCAATTTGACTCAGAGGTGCTACGATGCAATTGCTAACCGGTACCGATGTTCGCTGTGTTGACTGATTTGTGCCCGTTTTTGAAACACCATGTTTGCTTATCTTGCTCGCCGCGCGCTCTCCCTGTTGCCGATTCTCCTGCTCATGTCCATCATTGCCTTTGCATTGATTCGCCTCGTGCCCGGCGATCCGATTGACGTGATGTACGGCAGTGAAGGAATGGACGAAATTCGCCGCGCGGCTCTGCGGGCGCAACTGGGGCTTGACGAGTCCATCGTCGTGCAGTACGTCAAGTGGATCGGGCGCGCGATCACCGGCGACCTGGGTCGCTCGTACAAAGCGCAGATGGCGGTGACGGAATTGATCGGTCAGCGTTTGCCCGCAACCTTGTACCTCTCGTTCGCCGCGCTGCTCTTTTCGCTCGTCATCGCCTTGCCGCTCGGCGTGATCGCCGCGGTGCGCCGCAACACCTGGGTAGATTTCGGTGCGATGACGTTCGCGATTTTCGGCATCTCGCTGCCGAATTTCTGGGCGGGCATTATGCTCGCGCTCATCTTTGCGGTTTATCTCCGTTGGCTCCCTTCGATCGGGTACGTGTCGCCGTTCGCCGATTTCGGCAAATCACTTCAACACTTGATCCTGCCCGCCATCACCCTGGGTTGGTCGCTCGCCGGGACAACGAGCCGCCTCACACGTTCGACGATGCTCGAAGAGCTGGGCAAGGATTACGTGCGTACCGCGCGCGGCAAAGGTCTCGCGGAAAAAGCCGTGTTGATCGGTCACGCGCTCCGCAACGCGCTCATTCCAACCGTAACGATGGTCGGCTTGCAACTCGGTTTTCTCTTCGGCGGCGCGGTCGTCGTCGAAACGATTTTCGCGTGGCCCGGCATTGGCTTGCTCGTCGTGGATAGTATTTTCGGGCGCGATTACCCGGTTGTGCAAGGCGTGATTCTCGTCATCGCGGTGATGGTTGTCTTTGTCAATCTGACGGTAGATGTGATTTATACGATTCTCGATCCCAGGATTCGCTTGGGTTGATTCAATTTCCGTAGTTCCTTCATTTCCCTTTCTTCCTCGCCAAAAAGGAATGGAGGGAAATGAAGGAACTCTAGGAAATCAGAAAATTTGATACGGAGGAGATGTATGAAACGAACATTGGTCTTTGCATTGTTGGTCGTGGTGGCGCTCGTCGCCGCGTGCGCCGCGCCGACCGCCGCGCCCACGTCTGCGCCGCCGACGAAAGCGCCAGCCGCTGAACCGACCAAGGCGCCGGTCGCGGCAACCACCGCGCCCACTGCCGCGCCAAAAGCCGAACCGACCAAGGCGCCGGCGGCAACCACCGCACCAGTCGCGACGAAACCGGCGGCGGGCACGCCCAAATCGGGCGGCACGCTGACCTTCGCGATGCGCGAAGATGTGACTTCGATGGATCCGCTCAAAGCGATTCAGTACGGCGACATTCGCTTGAACATTCTGGTCGCACAACCGCTCGTCGCGCCTGACCGCGCGGGCAAATTCGTCGGCGTGCTCGCCGAAAAATGGGACGCGTCCGCCGATGGCAAGACCTGGACGTTCGCGCTGCGCAAGGGCGTCAAGTTTCACAATGGGCAGGAACTCACCGCCGATGATGTGAAATTCATCTTTGATCGTATCCTCGACGAAAAAGCCGGCGCGGCGCTGCGCTCGACGCTGAATGGCATCGGCTTGAAAACCGAAGTCGTGGACAAGTCTACCGTCAAGTTTACGATCACGAGTGGCAGCGGTCCGTTCCTCTCGTACCTTGCGCTGTTGAATCGCGCCGCGATCATTCACAAGAGTTCGTACAACGCGGATGGCACTGTCTCCAAAATCATTGGCACCGGTCCGTTTATGATGGACACGAGCAAGCCGGGCGATACGTACACGCTCAAGAAATTCCCGGACTATTGGAAGAAAGGCGAACCCCTGCTCGACGGCGTTGTGCTCAAAGTCATCACCGATCCGAACGTGCGTCTCAACGCGATTCGCACCGGCGAAGTGGACATGACCGAAGAACTGCCCATCGCCGATGTCAAAAAATTGGTCGAGAAGCAAGACGCGAACTTTACGACCAAGGTGTACTACATCAACTCCGGCGAACGCTTTGTGTTGAACACCAAGCGCGAGCCGTTCTCGAACAAGAACGCGCGCCTCGCTGTCCAAGCCGTGTTCGACCGCGCGCTGTACAACGACGCGATTTTCTTCGGGCTGGGTCAGGTTCACAACCAGCCGTTCATGAAAGACAATTTGTGGTATCTCGATGTGCCGATGCCGAAGGTGGACCTCGCCAAAGCAAAAGAGTATTTCGCCGCTTCCAAGCTTGCCCAGGGTACCAAGATCAAAGTGATGCTGATGGCAAGTCAAAAAGATCGCACTGAACTGTTGCAGGCAATGCTGGGACAGATTGGCTTTACCGTCGAATTTGACATGGTGGATTCGGCGGCGTGGAACAAAAAAGGTCCGGCGTACGATTACGACATTTTGATCGGCACGATGACCGGCATCTTCGACCCCGATCGTCCGTACGGCTATCTCGAAAAAGCGAGCGGCGGCAACTGGCTCGTCGGCGGCTACGATACGCCGCAGATGGCAGACCTGCTCGCCAAGGGTCGCGCCGAGACGGATATCGAAAAACGCAAAGCGCTCTACAAGCAAGTCGTGCAACTCGTCCAAGACGATGCCGCGACGATCTATGTCGCCGGCTTGCCGTGGTCGGAAGCATGGCGCAACACGGTCAAGGGTTATCAACCCGGCACGTCGCCCGCGCTGATGATGATGGATGCATCGGATGGGCTGAACGTAACCTGGCTCGACAAGTAAAGGCTGAAGGCAAAAGGATGAAGGATGATTTTTTCATCCTTCATCCTTTGAATAGCATGTCTACTTTAACGACGGCAACCTCAACCAACCTGACTCCCCGCAAAGAACGCGGCATCTGGGATTTGCCGGTGCGCTTGCTGAAGAATCGGCTGGCGCTCGTCGGCATCATGATCACCGCGGTGGTCATCGTCATCGCGTTCATCGCGCCCTGGGTCGCGCCGTACGATCCATTGCAACTCAACATTCGCGATCGCTTGCAAGCGCCGAGCGCCGCGCACTGGTTCGGCACCGATCACCTGGGTCGCGATATTTTCACGCGTGTGTTGTTCGGCGCGCAAATTTCGTTGCAGGTCGGTCTCGTCGCCGTGTTCCTGGGTTCGGTCGTCGGCTTGATCGCCGGCGCGGCGGCGGGCTATATCGGCAAACGTGTAGACACGGTGATTATGGGTTTGATGGACGCGATCTATGCGTTCCCCGCGATTCTGCTCGCGCTCGCGCTCATCGCCGCGTTCGGCGCTAGTCTGGTCACCGTGATGACCGCAATCGCGATCGTGCGTATTCCGATTTTTGCGCGCACGGTGCGCGGCTCGGTGCTTACCGAACGCGAGAAAGAGTACGTGCAAGCCGCGCAGTGCATCGGCGTGAATCCGGTGTGGATTCTGTTCAAACACATTTTGCCGAACACGCTTGCGCCGCTCATCGTCGTGACGACGACGTACTTTGCCACCGCGATTGTCGTCGAGGCGTCGCTCAGCTTCCTGGGTCTGGGTGTGCCGCCACCCGCCGCTAGTTGGGGCGTGATGCTGAACGATGGGCGCAAGTATATGGAAGCGTCGCCGCACACCGTGGTGTTCCCCGGCTTGGCGATTTCGTTGACCGTCCTCGGTTTCAATCTCCTCGGCGACGGCTTGCGCGATGTGCTTGATCCGCGTTTGAAAAATCTCTAGCCGTTTCCCCTTTCCCTCGTTTCCATCATTTCCCTGATTTCCTTTTCATCACACGCGAGGGAAATGAAGGAAATGAAGAAAATGAAGAAACTCGCGCCCTCTGTTCTCTCCCTCTGCCAGCAACTTGTCCGCGTCCCCAGTTTTTCCGGCGATGAGAAACTCGCGGCGGACATTGCCGCACGCGCGCTGCGCGACCTGGGTTTCGACGACGTTCGCGCCGACACGTACGGCAATGTGATTGCCATTCGACGCGGCGCGCGTCCCGGCAAAACGATCTTGCTCGACGCGCATCTCGATGTCGTCCCGGTGACGAATCGCGATGAGTGGACGCGCGATCCGTTCAGCGGTGAACTCGCCGACGGAAAAGTTTGGGGACGCGGTGCGTGCGACGACAAGGGACCACTCGCTGCGATGATTTGCGCGGCGGCAAGCATCCCACGCGCTGAACTCGCCGGACAAATCATCGTCTCCGCATCCGTGTGCGAAGAAAATCTCACTGGCGCGGCGTTCGCGCACATTCTCGATCAACACCCCGCCGATTTCGTCATCGTCGGCGAACCGACCGAACTGAAACTTGGCGTCGCGCAAAAAGGACGCGCGGGTATCGTCGTTCACGCGCGCGGTAAGAGCGCACATACGTCGCGTCCGGAACTGGGTGACAACGCGGTCTACAAAATGCTTGAGGTCGTTAATCGCGTGCGCGCGTTAGAGTTGCCAAGCGATCCCCAACTCGGACGTAGCATCATCGAGTTGACCGAAATCGTATCCGAGCCGCTTCCCGGCGCCGGGTTTGTGCCGCACGCGTGCCACGCGCGCTTCGTCGAGCGAATGCTCCCCGAAGCATCGCGCGAACACATCGGCGCGCAGTGGAACGACATCGTTGCCGGAATCGCGGGTATCACTTGGGAATTCGACGAGCTCGCGCAGAGGTGTTACACCGGCGCGATGCTTGCCACGTTGGATTTCATCGCGGGCTGGCGCGCGAATGAAACCTGGGTCGGCAAGCTGTGCGACGCGTTGCGCGCGGCAGGATTGCCCGGCGAAACATTCGCCGCGCCATTCGGCACAAACGCGTCCGCGAGCGCGGCGTGTGGCATCCCCACGTTCATTCTCGGACCTGGCTCCATCGAGCAAGCGCACATCGTGGATGAATGGATCGCAGTGGAGGAATTGGCGATGGGAGAACGCGCGTATCGGGAATTGATTCGCGCGGCGATACGGTGACAAGACCTTTGGAGATTTTTCTTCAAGGGTCTTTTGTTTTGGCACAAGAAACGTGGTAAAATAGGTTTAGGTTAGCTCGCTCTCAAACTCGGATTGGAGTTGAAGCAAGAATGCCTACCCCACCCCGCAATCCGTACATTGCCGGTAAAGCACTTGGCGACCCGCGCGGTTTCTTCGGACGCGAGGATGTATTCCGCGTCGTCGAAACTGTGCTTTCCTCACCTGACCAAAATTCGGTTGTCCTCTTTGGTCAGCGACGTATTGGCAAGACGTCTATCCTGCTCAACCTTCGTTCGCGCCTGGCTTCCTCCCATTTCGTTCCCGTTTATTTCGATTTGATGGATCGCGCGCGTAAATCGCTCGCGGAAGTTTCGTTTGAGCTTGCCGCGACGATCGCACAAGAATTGCGTTTACCCCAACTTGCGCGCACCGATTTTGACAACGAAGGGCGTGGCTTTCGCGACAAATTTTTGCCGACGGTCTACACCACGCTCGGCGATAACCGCTTGGTTCTACTATTCGATGAATTCGATGTGTTAAACGTTGGTGCGGAAGAAAAACTTGCGCCGACCTCTGCCGCGTTTGCGTTCTTTCCATATCTGCGTGATTTGATGACAAATGAACCGCGACTGGCTTTTGTGTTCGTTGTCGGACGCAAGGCAGAAGAATTGAGCATCGAGTTCAAGTCGGCATTCAAAGCATCGCGGTTTTATCGCGTTTCCGTTTTGGACAATGAAGCTGCGCGTGCACTTGTTCGCACCGCTGAGCGCGATCACCTGTTGTATTTCACCAACGCCGCGGTAACACGTGTGTTAGACTTGACCGCGCGGCATCCGTACTTTACACAATTGATTTGCCAACTTTTGTTCGAGCGCGCGTACGCGAACGAACCGCTACGCGTTGAAATCACGCCCGCTGATGTGGACGAGATTGTGCCAAAGGTGTTGGAAGCCGGCGAGAATATTTTCGAATGGATTTGGGATGGCTTGCCGCCCGCTGAACGCGTCATCTTTTCCGTGATTGCGTCCGGCACGGACGAGCAAACCGTTATCACCGATGACCGGTTGACCTCGATTTTGCAAACGCAAGGCATTCGCATTCTGATCCGCGAATTGGAACTCGCGCCGAAAACGCTCGTCGAGCGGGAGATGCTCAAACAGATCGATGGTGGCTCCAAGTTCTTTGTCGAGTTGTTGCGACGGTGGGTCGTTGAGCGAAAGCCATTGCCCAAGGTAAAAGATGAGTTGGATCGCGTTGTGCCGCTTGCGGAAACACTTTACCAAGGCGCAACCGGATTTTACCGGCGCAGTGATTTGGAAAGTGCGATTATACAATTGCAAAGCGCGCTCAATGTCAACCCAAATCATTTGAAGGCGCGATTGTTGCTTGGCGATATTTATCGCGCGCAAGGCAAGTTTGATGACGCGGTGCGGGAATTGGAAGAAGCGTACAAGATTGATGATGCTGGGAGTCGTGTTGCACTTGAGCGAGCACTATTGCAAAGAGCAACCACAAGGGAACTTTTCGAAAACGCGGTGAGGGATTATGACCGTATCCTAACTATTTCTCCAAACAGCAGAGAGGCAATGGAACGTCGCATTGCGATGTGGATACAGCGTGGTGAAATTGCACTTGCTGACGCTGATCTAGAAACTGCACGCACTGCCTTTACAGAGGCAAAAGCAATAGAAAGAGTTGCTCAGGTAGATATACTTTTGCGGAAACGCGAACTTGAGCAACAAGTCGCATTGGCAGAAAAACTAACACAAGGCGAAGAATGGGAAGCGGCTATTACCGTGTATCAGCGGCTTGTTGAAGCGGATCCCAAAGAGGAACGTTGGCAAGACGGATTGGAAAGATCAAAGCAGGAACAGGAGATTGCACGACAATATTCCGAAGGGTTAGGCGCAATGCAACAAGGCAAGGAATCTGATGCACAACGGGCTTTTGCCAATGTTATCTACGTTCGTCCTGACTACAAAGATGCCGCCCAAATGCTTACCAAAGCAATCTTGTCCGAAAGAGGTGTGTCTGATCCACGAGAACAATCGAAAGAGAAAGAGGAATTTGAAAGAAGACAAAACGCGGTTATCGAGCACAGAAAGAGAGAAGAACAACTGAAGCTAGAAGAACTGGCACAGAAACATGAAGCAGAGAGGCGTCGGCGGGTACGTCCTCGCACTTTATCGCGAATTGGAATTGTTATCATGCTCCATATCGCCTTCTATTCTTTGGCAGGTGGCGTTCTCTCATCCGTTGCAGATAGATTCATTTCTTCTTGGTACCTCGCCTCAATTGAAGTCTCTAATAGTATAGCATTCTTTGGCATCCTTGGCGTTTCGTCCGGCATACTCTTGGTCGAAAACGATCTATCTTCCCGCAACTGCGCTCTCCTAGACGATGGAAACAATTGGTTTGTTATTAACCTAATTTTACTTCTCATAGTTTTCTTTTTTGCATCAGCCAGCATGGCAGTAGCAGGAATTATGGGCTTGGTGACTTATCTTGTATTTGGTCAATCTATTGGGTTCTATATTGGATTCAGCTTGATAAACAGTGTTGCATTTCTATGGATTATTCAATGGGGTTCAGAATCTCGCAAGTTCCTGTAAGCGAATCTGAAATTACCAGACACAATTACCCACACAATGGTCCTTGTTGATCCTGTTGCTGAGGCAAAGATGTTTAATAATCAATTGAATCCCTTCCTCTACGGCAAACCGGTTCCATCGAATCAACACATCGGTCGGCGCACCGAAATTCGAACGCTGTTCTCGCGCCTCGCGAACGGCGAAAGTAGCGCGATTGTCGGCGAGCCGCACATCGGCAAATCGTCACTCCTGCGTTATCTCTGCGAGGAAAGTGTGCGGCGTGAGTGGTTTGGCAAAGTTTCGGAGCAACAACTATGCACCGAAATTGATTGCGAAATGCTATCCACGAATTTCACGCCGAACGATTTTTGGCAATTTGTGCTAACGCGCGTCGGCGAGATTACCGACGGCGACGAGTTGAAACAGCAGTGCGAGATCGTCGCACAAAACGATTTCGGATCGTTCACGCTCGAAGCGATGTTCAAACTACTGGCGAAACAAGAACGGCGTGTCGTTTTGCTGATTGACGAGTTCGATACGCTTCTCAATCATCCTAACTTTAACAAGGCAGAATTTTTTGGCGCGTTGCGTTCCTTCGCTACACGTACCGATGGCTTGGCGATCATCACCGCAAGCCGCATGTCAGTCGCGCAGATGAATCGCAAGAGCCACGAACTCAACCCGTTCGGTTCGCCATTCTTCAACAACAGCATCGAAGTTCGCCTGCTTCCATTTGCACGCGAGGACGCGCAACAACTGCTCGAAGCGACACTCGCACGCGGCGATGCCAAAATTCGTTTTTCGTCTACCGATTTCGATTGGCTCTTTTCGCTTGCAGGACGACAGCCGTTTCTCATCCAGGTCGCGGGCGCATCGCTCTACGACGTGATTGCGAACGGCGACGTGGGCGACGCACGTTATGCCAACACGACCGCGCTCTTTCACCAACGCGCCGCAGCACACTTTGCCGACTTCTGGCGACACCTCACCGATGAAGAAAAACGTGCGTTGTTTCTTCTCGCACTTGCTGAATATCGCGGCTACGCGGATGGTCGCTCATTTGACATTGGCAAACTTGGCAAACTGGAACGGTTCGGACCTGAATTGCGTCACTTGCGCGAACTTGGTATCGTTGAATCAGAACCGGCACCAAACTCAGTAGCGTGGCTGGGTGAAAATTGGCGCGTGGCATCGGCAGGAATCGTGACTTGGTTGATGGAGAATGTAGTAACCGGATTGCGGACTACAAAGGACTTTGATTCAATTCAGGGCTGGGAATTTATGGGACCGATCACCAAAGACGAATTCACAAGACTAAAAGACATTGCAAGCAAAATTCCACCCGGTGCAATCAAAGCAGGGGTAGAATTCCTCAAGAGTTTGATCAAGAAGTAAAACAAACAACGCGCCGATCATTCCACCGGCGCGTCGTGATTTATCTTGCTTTGCGTATTCTGCTTCCACACGTACCACGTGATCGTCGCGAACACGACGAACATCCCCAGCGCCTGCCACGCCGACGTGATGCGCTCGCCCAGCATCACGGTCGCGAGCAAGAACGTGATGACGAATCGCCACGGCATCAGACTGCTGAAGAACGCCGCCTTGAGATGTTTGAGTGATGACATTTGAAACACACTGCCCGCGATGATGGTCACACTCACGAACGCGGCGAACACTGCCCAGTCGCCCCACGCCAGCGTTTGCCAACGCGACCAGTCCTCGCCAACAAGCGCGCTCGTCATCGTCATCGTCACCGCGAGTGCGCCGGCTTGCATCACCAACAACGATTCGGGCGAGATGTCGCGTTGAACGGAACGGCGAATGAGCACCATGTACAGCGCGAGAAAAAACGCGCTCGCCAACGCGAGACCGATGCCCAGCCAGTCGGACGATTTGAGCGCGAGGTCTGCACCCGCGTGAAACGGATCGCCGACGACCATCAACAACGTGCCGATGACCGACAGCATCAGTGCGCGCCCGGTGTACGGCACGAGTCGCTCGCGTAACAGTGTCACGCCGAGCAATGCGATGATGAACGGCGTTGTCATCGTGATGATCTGGACGTACATCGCGAGCGTGTACCGCGTCGAAAACAAATTCGTCGTCGAGCGCAGCACGACGATCAGCGCGAACAGCCACAACGAGCGACGGCGAAACACTTGCCAGTTGATGCGTCGCGCGAAAAGTATAACAAAGAACAACAGGACGATGACGTTGGCAAAGCCGTTGAGCGACAAACTGGGCACGCGACTGATCGTCTGCAAATAGCGCGTGAACACTGGATACGTGCCCCACGCCGAATGCGAAGCAAGCGCGGCAAACGTCCAAAATGACAACGTTCCCAGTGCGTTTTGTCGCGCGATGAATTTTCGCAACGATACGGTGATTGTGTTCATACGCGCGATTATAGAACGATGTGTGGGAATGTCAAAGAAAAGGTGGAGGGCGTTATTAGCACAGAGGCGCAGCGGACGCAAAAAGAAAAACCTGTGCGCTCTGTGTTGAAAAATAGGCGTTATCCGGAAAAACAAACGAA
The DNA here is from genome assembly GCA_016219275.1 of Chloroflexota bacterium. Taxonomy (NCBI): domain Bacteria; kingdom Bacillati; phylum Chloroflexota; species Chloroflexota bacterium. The sequence goes on along the minus strand of JACRBM010000002.1, from coordinate 44,110 downwards.
CAACTATTGAACCACGGATTGCACGGATTTCACAGAAAAAAAATAATCTGTGCAATCCGTGAAATCTGTGGTTGCTTATTCCGAATACCGTCTAGTAAAAATAACAACACGCTGGATCCAACATCCAGCGCGTTGCATTTTACTTTGGCTTCACCTGCCAAAATTCCTCAAGTGATTTGCTCCACCGTTCGAGTATGCCGCGCGACCACGCGCTTCCCGTTTTCTCCGCGTGCTGCGCGACCAACTCGCGTAGACGCGCGTCGTCCGTGACGCGTTGCATCGCAACGAGTTGCGCGTTGAGTCGTTTCTCCAACGTGCGCGTGTGATCGTACACGTACGCGATGCCGCCCGACATCCCCGCACCAAAATTGCGCCCGGTCTGCCCCAACACCACGACCACACCGCCGGTCATGTACTCGCACCCGTGATCGCCGACGCCTTCGACGATGGCGACCGCGCCGCTGTTCCGCACCGCAAAGCGTTCGCCCGCGACGCCCGCCGCGAACAACGCGCCGCCGGTCGCGCCGTACAACACTGTGTTGCCAAGAATCGCGTTCTCGTTTGAGGCGTACCGCGCGGTTTCCGGCACGCGAATCACAATCTCGCCGCCCGCCATGCCTTTGCCGACGTAATCGTTCGCCTCGCCGATGAGCGTGAGATGCAAACCGTTGATGCAGAACGCGCCGAAACTTTGCCCCGCACTTCCACGCAACGTCACGCGAATCGAATCGCGCGGCAATCCTGGGTCGCCGTACGACCGCGCGATTTCACCGGCGATGCGCGCGCCAACCGTGCGATCGGTATTCCGAATCGCGCGTTCCAACGCAATGGACGCGCGATTCTGGATCGTGCGCAACACGGCGGCGAACAATTCGTCGTCGAGCGTCTCGGACGGCAGTGGATCGTTGCGCGCCAAGATGTTGCGGCGCGGTTGCGCGCCAGTCGGGTCGGGGTCGCTCAGTAATCCGGTCAAATCCATTCGTGGTTCTTGCATCTCAATCTCAAACATCGCGTTTCCAATCTCCAATTTCCAACCTCTATTCCGCCATCGCCATCGCCATTTCGCTCGGCGCGCCGACGGGCATCGAAGTGTGGCGCGTCGCGATGGACAATCGCTCGACGCGTCCGATGATCTCGTCGAGCGAACGCGCGCCGAGCGCGGCAAGATATTCGCGCGTCTCTTCGGCGAGAAATTGGAAGAACGCCATAATCCATTCCGGCTGATTCGGAAACTTTTTTCGCAGTTCCTCTTTTTGCGTCGCGATGCCGGTCGGACAGGTGTTGAGATGACACGCGCGCGCCATCACGCATCCGCTCGCGATGAGCGGCGCGGTGCCGAACGAAAATTCGTCCGCGCCCAGCAACGCCGCGACGATGACGTGCCGCGCGGTCTTGAATCCGCCGTCCACGCGAATCCGCACGCGCCCGCGCAGATCATTCGCGACGAGCACATGTTGCGTTTCGACGAGTCCGATTTCCCAAGGCGCGCCGACGTGCTTGATCGAACTGAGCGGCGACGCGCCGGTGCCGCCGGAATGTCCGCTGATCTGCACAATGTCGGCGAACGCTTTCGCGACGCCCGCGGCAATCGTGCCGACGCCGGACTCGGCGACAAGTTTCACCGAGACGCGCGCGCGCGGATTGATGCGCTTCAAATCGTAGATCAACTGCGCCAGGTCTTCGATGCTGTAAATGTCGTGATGTGGCGGCGGCGAAATCAACGCGATCCCAGGTTGGCTGTAACGAATCGCCGCGATCTCGGCGGTGACTTTGTGGCTCGGCAGTTGTCCGCCTTCCCCCGGTTTCGATCCTTGCGCCATTTTGATTTGCAATTCGTCCGCCGACATCAAGTACGCCGGCGTCACGCCGAAGCGCCCCGACGCCACTTGCTTGATGCGACTGTTCGCAGACGAGTTGTAACGCGCGGGCGCTTCGCCGCCTTCGCCGCTGTTGCTTTTCGCGCCGAGCCGGTTCAACGCCTCGGTCATCGCGATGTGCGCTTCGAGCGAGAGCGCGCCGTGCGACATCGCGGCGGCGGAAAAACGCTGGATGATTGCGGACGCCGGTTCGACGCGCGAAATCGGAATCGCATTGCCGAACGCGATGTCAAGATGATCTGAGATTTCGGTCGTGCGCGTGTGCACGGCGGAAACGTAATCGCGATATTTGGCGAACGCTTCGCGGAAACCGCCATTGAGCGCGCCCGGCGTGCGCACCGCGGCGTGCAAGGTCTGCACGACCGGCGGATTGTACGTGTGATGCTCGCCGTCTTTTTTGTACTTGAAGAAACCGTAATTCTTGAGGTGCGTGCTCGCGCGGTGAAACGCGTGCGCGTGATGCTCCAACACCTTTTGCGCGATGACGCGCAGACCGATGCCGCCGACATGCGCGGGCGTGCCCGGAAAATTTCGCGCGACAACCGCGTGATCAATCCCGATGATCTCGAAAATTTGCGCGCCGTGATACGCATCAAGTGTGGCGATACCCATTTTCGACATGATTTTCAAAATGCCTTTTTCGGCGGCGTGGACGAAATTTTCTTCCGCGCGGTCCGCGACCAAATCTTTTTTCGACGCCGCGCGCGCGCTGGCGAGTGCGAGGTACGGATTGAGCGCGTTCGCGCCAAAACCGATGAGACACGCGAACTGGTGCACATCGCGCGCATCGCCAACCTCCGCGATCAAACTCGTGCGCCAGCGTTTGCCGATCCGCAAAAGGTGGTGATGCACCGCGCTCACCGCGAGCAACATCGGAATCGGCGCGCGCGTCGCGCTGATCGCGCGGTCGCTGAGAATCAAAATCGTTTCGCCGTTTTCAGCCGCGCGTTGCGCCTCGCGGCACACGCGCCCGACCGCGCGTTCGAGCGCGTCCGGGTCGCGCGCGTCGAACGTTGCGTCGAGCGTCGCGTGTGGGAACGCATCGTTCCGCGCGCGAATCGTATCGAGTTGATCGTCGGTGAGGATCGGCGACGCGAGTTCGAGCACGCGCGCGTGCGCGGGCGCTTCGGTCAAGACGTTGCCGCGCGCACCCAGGATCGCGCGCACCGACATCACGAGTTCTTCGCGCAGTGGATCAATCGGCGGATTCGTGACCTGGGCAAAGCGTTGCCGGAAAAAGTGATAGAGTGGTCGCTCGAAATCGGACAAGACCGCGTGCGGCGTGTCGTCGCCCATCGAGCCAATTGGTTCTGCGCCGTCGTTCGCCATCGGCTTGACGATGACGCCGAGTTCTTCGTCGGTGTAGCCGAATGCGGCATGTAGGGTCAGCAAGGGGGCAGAAGTGCTGTGGAGCAGGGGAGAAGTTATTTCCTCTGCACCCTTGCTCCCCTGCTCCTCTGCACTCAAGGTTCGAATGTTCGCATCCAGCCATTCGCCATACGGCGCGCGCGACGCGTAAAAATCCTTCACGCGCTCATTGTGCCACAACTCGCCGCGCGCTAAATCGGCGACGATCATTTGACCTGGACCGAGTTTGCCTTTTTCGATCACACGTCCTGGGTCTACTTCGAGCGCACCCGCTTCGGACGACGCGACGACGAGACCATCGTCGGTGACGAGGTAGCGCGCGGGGCGCAAGCCATTCCGGTCGAGCGTCATGCCGACGACGCGCCCATCGGAGAACGCGACCGCGGCGGGACCGTCCCAGGGTTCCATCAACGTCGCGTGATAACGATAGAACGCTTTCCAGTGCGCGGGCATGTCTTGAACTTTTTCCCATGCTTCAGGCATCAGCATCATTTGTGCGTGCGCGGCATCGCGCCCGGACAGCGTCAATAATTCGAGCGCGTTATCGAGCATTGCTGAGTCGCTGCCGTCCGTATCAATGATCGGCGCGAGCGATTCATGACTCCACATCTCGGACGCGAGGAACGGTTCGCGTGCGCGCATCCACGCGAGGTTGCCTTGCAAGGTGTTGATCTCGCCGTTGTGGCACAACATGCGAAACGGCTGCGCGCGTTCCCAGGTCGGGAAGGTGTTCGTCGAGTAGCGTTGATGGAAGAGCGCGAACGCGGATTCGTACAGCGGATCGGCTAGATCGCGATAAAAGCGCGGGAGTTGTGACGCGACGAAAAGACCTTTGTAAACAATGGTACGCGCGGAGAGCGACGACACATAGACGCGCAATTCTTGTTCACGAGCGCGTCGCTCGATCTCTTTGCGCGCGAGAAAGAGCGCGCGTTCAAACGCGTCGCCGTCGAGATGCGCTGGTCGCGCGACGATGACCTGCTCGATCTGCGGACGCGTTTTGCGCGCGTGTTCGCCCAGCGCGTCAAGATCAATCGGTGCCTCGCGCCATGCGAGCAAGGGAATCGCGCGCGATTCAAACGCGCGGGCGATGATGGATTTCGCGCGCGCGTGTGATTCATCGCGCGGGAGAAACAGCATACCGACACCCAGGTCGCCGCGTGCCGGTATTTTAGTCGCGCGTGATTCCAATTCGCGCGCAAAAAGTGTATGGGGAATTTGCGTGAGGATGCCGGAGCCGTCGCCGGTGCGACCATCGGCAGAGACCGCGCCGCGATGCGCGAGCCGCGCCACGATGGAGAGCGCATCGCGCACAATCGCGTGCGCGGGTTGCGCGGAGAGGTGCGTGATAAATCCGGTGCCGCACGCCGCGCGTTCGGCGAGCGTCGCCGGCAAATCGGTCGCGGCGATGTGAACGCGCTGGGGCACGTGCCAATTCGTCGCGGAAGAGGCGGAGTCGGTTTGCATGAGTGCTCCTTCTTGCGTCCAGCGCAAGAGAGATTTATGATTTTTTAATTACCCAAACAAGACGAACAAAGCAATCTACCCCCACCCTTCCCTCCCCCGTACTTACAAGGGAGGGTGAATGGTAGATTGCTTTGGAGTGCCCATCGCGGGACAAAAAAACCGCCACGACTGGGCGGTTCTTGACAATGGTCGGGTACGCCTCAATGCGTCGCGAACCCAGATGAATTGTTCGCAGTATAAACACAAGATTCGTTCACGTCTACGGACAAGGTATGCAACCCGCGAGCGCATCCAGTTGTGCGTGTTGCACAGCAGCGCGGTTGAAATATCCTTGTTGGTGCGGGGAAAGCGTGGTAGAATATGGATAATGCCATCTTTGATCGCGAGAATAATCGCTACCTGGTTATGTCTGTAGGATTGATGGTGCTACGCAACTTGCTTCGGATGATAATGGCAACGGCGGCAAAGCGTCGCGTCTGATCTGGCAAGTACCACAAACCGGAACATACTCTATTCGCGTGAGCCAAGCACAGGGAAGCATGTTTGGTTGTAACGCATCGTACCACCTCAGCGTTAGTCACGGTTTCGATTTGTTTCTCCCGTTCATCATAATACATATACCTTGAGAAAACGATAACGTCTATAGAAAAAGAATGCGCTGGTCGCTCAATGACCAGCGCATTTTTTATTCGCGGAGATTCGCGTAATTCGCGGATTATTCCTTCTCCATCTCCTCCAACAAATTCGGCACCATCGTCCAGATGCCGCTGGGACACGCGGCGGCGCAGAACCCGCAACCGATGCACAACTCTTCCGTCACGCGAAATTCGTACGTGTCGTTTGGATGCCCGTAAAACATCAAAGCGTGTACCGTTTGATCGTGGGAATACGATCAAAGTGCGGATCGTTACTTGCCAACGCAAAACAACCGACGCGTTGCAGCGCGGCAAAGTGCAACGCGTCGCGTGGGCGCAGGTGGTATTGCGTCATTGCCTCGCTCATCACGTCGAGGTCGGATACAAAAACGTCAAGGACGGTCAAGTTAGGCAATGTTCGTAAGCGATTCAGCTCGACAACGATTTGCGGCGCGAATTCTGCGATGGCTTGTTCTTCGTTCGCGCGGAGATAATCTAACGGCGCTCCCGCGTGTCGCTCTTTGATTAACGCCAGTAAAAAGCGATACGCCAACTCGTCAAAGGTCAACGCTGAAGTGTACGCAATCAACACCCCGTGTTCGATCTTTTCGAAGAACACCTTGACAGCAGGGTCAATCCCGCGCACGAGCATGTAAGGAAGCATCGTGTCAAGATAAATGGCATCTTCGGTAAAAGTCTTTAACGGGTATGCCATTCGCTAAATCTCTTCCAATCCAAATCCATATCGTATTCGTCCATGGTGCCTTTGCCTAACGCGCCGAACAACTCATTGGTTATGCTCGTTGTTGCTTTCGCTTTGGGCAAGGTTAATTCTCGCCGCATCACTTGCAATTCGCGCATCATCGCGTCAATCCGCACAATCGCTTGGCGCGTTGTCAGTGTCGCGCGCGGTTTACGTGTTGCGCGTCGCACCGTTCGTTTGGTTGGCTTGCGGGTCAGAGTCATGGCACCGTCTCCTTCGCCTGCATTATACCACGATTCCAACGCACCAGGCGAAACAAATCACAAAACAAAACGGAGCAAGTCTCCCTCGTGACACTTGCTCCGTTCATATTGACAATCTCGTTTCACGCATCACGTTTTACGCGATACGCACCACGCAGTCCGTTACTCCTTCTCCGTCTCCTCCAACAAATTCGGCACCATCGTCCAGATGCCGCTGGGACACGCGGCGGCGCAGAACCCGCAACCGATGCACAACTCTTCCGTCACGCGAAATTCGTACGCGCCGTTCGGATGCTCGTGCCGCGTGATCGCGTTCTGCCCGCAGATCGTCACGCAGATGTTGCAATCGCGGCAGGTGCCGCACGAGATACAGCGGTCGCCTTCCTTGAGCGGATCGGTCGGGCACTGGCTCACGCGCGGTGTAAAGTAGATCAGGTTCAAGCGTTCCGCCGGAATTTGCTTTTTGCGTTCGAGCACAAACGTCTCGCCCATCACTTGGGCGTGCAGCGCGAGCGCGGCGACGCGTCCCATGCCAATCGCCTGCGTCAACAACCCCGGTTTCACCACGTCGCCGATCGCGAACACTTTGGGATCGCGCGTGCGACCGTACTCGTCCGCGTCGAGCCAGCTATTTTTGACGCGCGCGTAATTTTCCGGCACCCAACCCACGTCCGGCACTTCGCCGATCGCGACGACGACAACATCCGCGTTGAGCGGCGCGCCATCCTTGAAGAACAACTGCCCGTCGTTGAACTCGGCGACCGTGCGGGGCCAAAGCACCTCGGTGCCGAGCGCCATCGCCTCCGCGCGCTCGCGCGAGGAACTCGCCGGTTGTTGAATGTCCACCGCGATCACACTCGCTGCGCCGAGCCGCCACGCCGTCGTGCACGCGTCCATCCCCACATCGCCCGCGCCGACGACGACGACCGATTTGCCGGCGACATCCGCGACTGGACGACCGGCATTCGCACTCGTCAGAAAATCGAGCGCAGTGTACGCGCGTTCGTTGCCGGCGAAGGGCAACATGCGCGCCTTGTGCGCGCCAATCGCGATGATCACGCCGTCGTACAAATCGCGAATCTCTTCGAAATAATCGCGCGTGATTTCCGCGCCGAGATTCACTTGCACATCGAGCGACAGAATCCGGCGAATTTCGGTTTGCACGATTTCTTTTTCGAGCCGATTGTGCGGGATCGCGTTCATCATCTTGCCGCCGAGCACGTTATCGCGTTCGAAAATTGCGACGGTGTGCCCGCGCAACGCGAGTTGCCACGCCGCCGATAGACCGGCGACACCGGAGCCGATCACCGCGAAACGTTTGCCGCTGTGCGGCGCGAGCGGCGCGGCAGCCAAGTCCATCGAGTACTTGCCGAGCGGACCGGCGAGCACGGCAAAGTCAATCGTCTGGCGCGTGCAGGACGCCATGCACGGGTTCGGACACGCCGCGCCGCAGACCGACCCAGGAAAGGGGTTGTACTGCAACACGAGTTCGAGCGCGTCTTTGATTTTGCCTTTGCGAAGCAGGTTGATGCGATCCTGGGTCGGGATGTAACTTGGACAGGCGTACTCGCACGGCGCGGCAAAGACCGCGTTGTTCCACACCGGCGAATACGCGCGATAATCGCCCATCGCGACAAGCGGCACCACGTCGCCGGGATCGGTGACGACATCGCCGAACAAGCCACCCTGAATCCAGCGATTCGCGCGGAACGCGCCGAGCGATGTGCGCTTTTTACCTTGCTTGAGTTCCTCATAACTCTTCGCGATGATCTTGCGCCACTCGTGACGCACGAGCAACGTATCGCCCAAATCATTTCGCTCAATCGAGCGCAAAAATTTCGGCATGCCCGCGCGCAAAAATTCCCAGTCCGCATCGTCGAGCGATTCGATCAGTTTGACATTGCTCGGCAGTTTGCTGATCGCGCCGCGCACGAACACTGCGCCGCCGACCATGCCGATGCACGCGCGGTCGCCGATGACGGAATCGAATTGCTCCGAGTCGTATCCGCACACGACGGCGATGCCGCCGCCCATAAACTCGAACGGAAACGAGCCGGTATTTTTGAGAATCCACAACTGCGGCTCGGCATACGCCGGGTCGTGTTTCATCAACGAGCCGGTGCGCGTGCCCGCGCGTCCGCCGATGTAAATGACACCGTCCGCCGCACAGTGCCCGGTCGTGTCGCCGCCATCGCCTTTGACCGTGATCGTCGCGCCGGCGTTGAGCCAACCGACATCCGCCGGCGCCGGACCTTCGACGACAATTTCCGTCCCTGGCATACCCATCGAGCCGACGCGCTGACCTGGATTCGTTACGAGAAATTTAAGCGGCTTGCCGTCGAGACTCCACACCGGTCCACCGATGTTGTGCTGACCAGACGCGTCAATCTCGAATTCAGTTTCGCCCTCCGCCATCGCGGCGTACACTTCTTGGAGCAAAACCTGGGTTGATTTGCGTTTATTGTTACCGTATGTGGTCAAGTGTTTCATTGTTTGCCTTCGGTGGTAAATAGTAATTAGTAATTGGTAATTACCATTTACCAATAACTAACACGCATACGCGACGTTCAGCCGTTCGCCGATTTCCTTGTCCATCGCTACGAGCGCATCGCTGCGACCGACGGGCAAGGTCGAGTTGCCGATGGGCGCCATCAATTTTTTCAACTCTTGATCGAGCGCGAGGAAATAGTCAACGATATTTTGCGCGACTGCATCCACATCAAGCCGCGCGACGAGGCGCGGGTCCTGGGTGCAGATGCCGACGGGACAATGCCCGGTGTTGCACGCGTTGCAACGACCTTTTTCGTTGCCGACACACCCGGCAAGTTGCAACCAAATCTTCGCCGAGAACACACCGTTCGCGCCGAGACAAATCGCTTTGAACGCGTCTGCCGCGAGATCGCCGCTATCGCCAAACCCGCCGCCGACGAACAGCGGAATTTGTCCCTGCTTGCCTTGCTCGACTGCCGCGAGATAACAATCGCGCAGTTTGCTCAGAATCGGATGACCGCTGTGATCGAGATTGACTTCGTGCGCCGCGCCCGTGCCGCCCTGAATACCGTCGAGGAAAAAGCCGCCGACGATGTGGTACGGATCGCGCACGAGATTGTTGAACACGGCGACGCTCGTCGAACTCGCCGCGACCTTGATCGCGACCGGCACGCGGAACTTGAATGCCGCGTTCATGCTGAGAAACATTTTTTGCACCGACTCTTCGATGCTGTACAAACCTTGATGATTCGGCGGACTCATCAGGTCGGCTTTCGGCACGCCGCGAATCGCTTGAATGTGCGGTGCGACTTTTTCGGCGGGGAGCAAACCACCGTCGCCGGGTTTCGCGCCTTGCCCGATCTTGATGAGAATCGCGGCGGGATCGGTCACCATCTCCGGCATCGCTTTGATGATACGATTCCAGCCAAAGTGTCCGCTCGCGATTTGAATGATGAAATATTTCAGGTACTCGGATTTCAATAATCGCGACGGCATCCCGCCTTCGCCGGAACTCATTCGCACTGGCATCCCGCATTCCTCATTGAGGTACGCCACCGCGAGCGCGAGCGCCTCCCACATGCGCCACGATAGTGCGCCAACCGACATATCGCCGATCAATACCGGATAGATCCAACGAATCGGCGGCGTCCAACCATTCGCGACGAGTTTGCCGTTTTCGATTTTGAGCGGCAGTTCATCCGCCGGCAAACCGCGTCCGAGCGGCGTGAGAATATCGAACGTGTGCCGCGCGGCGTCGAGCGAGGGATCGGTCATCTGGCTGATGCGCCCGACCTTGATGTAATCGAGAACGCGATGCGGCATGCCGTGTCCGCGCCCGCCGCGTTTGATCGGCGATGCGCCGTGACGCGCGACGAGTGGAAAGCGATTGTGTTCATTTTCAATCGGACGAATCGAATTCGTCGGACAGACTTTTTCGCACATCGAGCAACCGCGACAATAGGATTTCGGGTCGTTCACCTGCTTGATCGCCATAATGATCTGAGACGATTCAACCGGATTGGGCAGATGACCGGTGCTGAGCGTTTGACTTTTGCGTTGCAGTTGCGGTTTGATCGCGCCGAACGTGCACGTCGCGACGCACGAGCCGCAACGAATGCACGTCTCGGAATTCCATTCGATCTTCCACGGAAAATCCATCGGGTGCGTATCGCGCACGAAAGTTGGTTTGATTTGATTGCCGCGCGCGCCGTTCTTGCCATTGCCGTTCGGCTGGCTGCCGTTCGAACGCACGGGCACATTCACGACGGGAAGATTTACTGCTGCCATCGTTCCACCTCCAGCGCGTTGTTGATGAGCACGGTCTCGCGTTCGCCGGGATAAAGGTCTTGTTCGTAATCGCGATTCGGAATCACCATGTTGACGCCGCACACTTCGGACGCGGACACGACCATATCGCCATCGCGACCGATGACGTACGGGCGCAATTTTTTCGCGTCGGCAATGACGCCCATTTGATGGTTCGGCATCACAAAGACGACGGTGTTCGGTCCGTTGATTTCGAGGTGCATGAGCGATTGGCGAATCCGCATCAACACATTCGCGTCGGGACGCGTTTGCATTTCTTCAAACGTCAGCGGGGTAATCACATGCTTGTAGTACTGGAGGGGCCACTGCAATTCTTCGAGGACATAGTGCAGGGTGTAGAGAAAACACTGGGTGTCGGATTCAAAGCCGATGTATGCGGGATGGAGTCGCTGTTGAAATTCCTTGTTCTTTTGGTAAAACGTGTTCTCGCCGTTGCCCATCAAGGTGTATCCTTCGAGGAAGAACGGATGCGCGGCGTAACGCACGATTTTGTAATTCGTGTTTTGGCGACACTGCGCGGAGACGACGCGCGCCTTGAGCCAGTGGTCTTCGTTCCACATCTGAAAGTACGTGCCAATGTCGCGCGGATCGCCGACTTCTTTCAGCGTCAACACGTCGGGCCAGAACGAATAGATGAAACCTTGCTTGTCGTGTGTGAGCGCCTCGCGCAGTTTCAGCCGCGTGGTAAGCAAGAGTTGTTTCTGTTCGGGCGTCGGTTGATCGTGATAGACGTTGAGCGGTTCCGGGTAGCGATAGTTGCGAAAGATGTAATGCGGCATCCGCTTGAAATCGAGCGAATCATCCGCAACCACGTCCGGCTGATAATCGAACTTGGGCGAAAAGCCCAGCCCTTCGAGAATCTCTTCCGCGCGTTCCAGCCCCTGCGAGGTGCATGCCATCGAGAGGAGTGGAAATTTTTTAAACTCGGCGAACGCGCCGCCGAGGTCTTGCATCACCATCGCGAAACCGGAATTGTCGTGACCCTTTTGCATCGCGAGCATCATCCGCAACAGCAAAACGGGCGGTACCGGTTCCTTTGATTTTATCGCCGCCATTCGGCACATAGTTGCCTCCGTTCCGCGTGATAAAAAAGACCGCCGGGTTCTGGCGGTCTTTTTGCCTGTCGAACATATTCGATTCGACGGTCTCCAGGGACGTACCCCGGCATGTTGGCGCGAACCCAACTTTAACGAATTTCTAATGCCGAATATACGATAAGCGCGCGGGAGCGTCTACGGGCAAGGTGTGGCAATCCAGGGGGGGCGCGGTTGTACAAAGTGCACAGAGGAGGCGAGCGGACGAGTTCCTTATTCCGTCTTGGCATCCCGCTCGCGGTGAAATTCTTCAGCGGTCAGTAAATACGAGGGATGATTCAAGCCAGTCGGCGGATAGAATTCGTCGTGCGTGTATCGAAAGCCAAGTTTCAGCAAAAGGTCGCGCGATTCGTCATTCTTGGGATTGTGTCCGGCAAAGAGCGCCGACGCGCCGAGCCGCTCGAACGCGTATGCCATCACCGCGCGCGCGGCTTCGGACGCGTACCCGCATCGCCAATGACGCGTGCGAATGTGAAAGCCGATTTCGTAGATGCGGCGCGCCAAATCGTACGGTCGTAGACCGCAACAGCCAATGTGTTCGTCGTTCGCCAAAAGAAAGAGCGCCCAGTATTGCACGCCGCACTGTTGTGCGTTCGCGATTTCTTTGGCGAGCCGCTCGCGCACCTGGGATGCGTCCAGTTGACCGCGCGCGTCAATCAACCTGGTTACTTGGTAATCGCCCCAGAGTCCAAGCGCGAGGTCGAAGTCGGTTTCGCGCCATTCGCGGAAGCCGAGGCGGGAGGCGAAGAGAAAGTAGGTAGACACTTTACATGTCTGTAAATTTGAAACTGATATTGTATTTTTTTAGATTGAGGTCTGGCACGACTTTAGCCGCATAAGTTGCCCTTGCTGTAAAGTCATTTGCAATAATAATCCCCCGCACTTTTTTCTCACCCGCCAAATTCTCCTTCACCCAACCCATGTAGGCTTGGATTTGCCCGCATACCTGCCGATCTGCTTCCCCGGCTTTGAGTTCGATCACAACCAAGTCATTATTGGCATCAATGGCTAAAAGATCAATGCGTCCAGCCGCTTGTGCGTCTACCTGTTGACCAACAATCCCTCTTTCTTTGTAGAGACGCAGTCCTTTTTCGATTTGGGATAAATTGGCGACCAGCGAATTTTCCAGATCATATTCAAGCGAAAAGGCGATTTCCGTCTCTGCATCTTCAACCTGTCCACCATCTGGCGTAATAGATTCGTTCTCATCCAAAATGACAATCGTAAATCCCAAATCTTCAAAACGGGAGTTTACCGGTCTTCCTCCGCTACCCAAATCATTCAGCCCGGTCACAAGCCGCATGATTTGTTTCGGTGGGTAAATCTTGGCGTTGCACTTAATCGCATAGGTTACCCAACGCTTTTCCGGGAATGATGCGCGAAATTCTCTGTCAAAACGTTCCATCGCATTTAGTACATCGTCGTGAGTGAATGTCTTGCCACGAAAGGATGTCTGGTCCATTGGTTACGCTCCAAAGATTTGTGATTACTTTTTACTGAATAAACTATAAAGCAGATTCCGTTCCCAGTCAAACGGAATCTGCTCCGCGAAAAAGTCAGTGGTTTTTCGCCGCCACGGCTTTTCAAAAGTCGCTTGACTCACTTGCCAACCTAACCCCCAACCCCCTTCCCTTATAGGGAAGGGGGCAGGGGGATGGGTCTGCAAATGACTTTTGAAAAACCGTGTTTCACTGCGCCTCACCTTGCCAAGCATTTCATTTTCAATATAATCGGGCGCGGAGGATGACTTATGCCGATCTATGAATATCGTTGCGGCGATTGCCGTCGCCGCGTCAGCGTTTTCTTTCGTTCGTTCGCCGATACGCAGCAAGCGCCGCACTGCCCAAATTGCAATGGCGAGCATCTCACGCGTCTCGTCTCGCGCGTCGCCACCGTCAAGTCGGAGGATGCGCGGCTCGAAGCCATGTCCGATCCGTCCAGCTTTGGCGATGTGGATGAGAACGATCCAAAAAGTGTCGCGCGGTTTATGCGTAAGATGGGCGATCAAATGGGGGGAGAGGATTTAGGTCCCGAATTCACCGAGATGGTGGATCGGCTCGAGTCCGGCGAAAACCCGGAGGAAATCGAAAAGAGTATGCCCGGTCTTGCCGGCGAAGGCGACCCAGGAATGGATTTTGGAGGTTAGAAGTTGGATGTTGGAAATTAGAGGATAGAAAATAGAAATTGGAAGTCGGACTCGCTCCAACCTCCAATTTCTATTTTCTAACTTCCAAATCTCAAAATTTTTCGAATCGTTCGATGCCCAGCACGAACACGGTCGCGCCGCCGACTTGGACCTCGACCGGTTGCGCCAGGTACAATTCGCCTGGCTCCATCACCGGCGGCATCGGGTTGACGAACTGGGTGCGCGTCACACAACTATCGCGAATCAACGCGAGCAGTTCGTCCATCCGCGCTTCTTCCACGCCGATCATAAAAGTCGCGTTGCCTTCCCGCAAGAATCCGCCGGTCGTGCTGATCAGCGTCGAAGCAAAATTCTTTTTGCGTAACGCGTTGGCAAGCGCACCGGAATCGTCGTTTTGCACAATCGCCATGACCATTTTCATCGCGCTTCCCTCCATGGGGAATTTCAGATTGTTGATGTATGATTTTAGATTGTATCGCTAATGCGAAAAGACAATCTGAAATCTAAAACCCGAAATCGAAAGAGCGTTTTGCGTGGCGTTGAATTTCTTGTTGAACGATTTCGATTCCCGGCGTGCCGTCCACCACGATCCAGCGTTGCGGTTCCGCTTTCACGAGCGCAAGAAACCCGTCCCGCACGCGCGTGTGATACGCAACCGCCTTGTGGTCGAGCCGATTCGTTTCGCCGCGATGCCGCCGCTCCAAGCCCACTTCGACCGGCACGTCTACGTAAAATGTGCGATCGGGCACGAGTCCACCGGTGGCGAACCGCGTGATCGCGCGCAACGCGTCGAGGTCAAGACCCAGCCCGTACCCTTGATATGCCAGCGTCGAATCCGCGTAGCGGTCGCACACGACGATCTTGCCGGCGGCAAGCGCGGGACGAATGAGTTCCGCAACAATTTGTGCGCGCGCGGCGGAAAAGAGCAACGCTTCGGTTTCGTTTTGCATCGCGAGGTTGCGCGTGGAGAGAATCACTTCGCGAATTTGCTCGCTGATCGCCGTGCCGCCCGGCTCGCGGGTGAGCAACACCGCGCGCCCGCGCGCTTGCAGATACTCGGCGAACAAGCGCGCTTGCGTTGTCTTGCCGCTTCCCTCGGGACCTTCGAAAGTGATAAAAAGAGACAAGGATGACTCGTTTTACTTTACGGTTATGATGTGGGGATAATTCAAAATCTTGTTGTGCACCCACCAAACCCAGGTATGCGTATCGAGGACGATCATCGCAAAGCATCCCAATCCTGCTCCGCCACGCTATCGAACGGCTTGTGAAAGCGGAGTGGTTTACCGCGTAATGGATAACGCTCTCCGTCAGTATGTTTCGTTGAACGGCTCAGGATGATGACTTCAATTTTTTCACCCGCGCGGAAAGGAATTCCCCGAATCGTCAGCACGCGATTCGGCGCAACAATTGTTTCTACGCGATAGGTCTCCATGTTCAATCTCTCTAGCAAGTGCGCTAATTCACTGCCGCACTATTGCACTATCGAACTATCCCACTTCACTCCCATAAATTCGGACGCGGCGTTTCGGTTCTTTGCCGAGACTGCGCGAGAATAGATTCGCGCGCTTGACTAGCTCGTGCTGTTGTCGGCGCACGTATGCCGTTTGCGGCGCAAGCTCGACTGAGTTCGCACCGCTCAACACTTGGTCAATCGCGGCTTGCGTCTCGCGCATCGCGTCGTCCACTGGGTCGCTGCGTCCATCCACGCCGAACAAATCTTCGAGCACGCCTTCCATTTGCGCGAGCGTATTCGAACGCAACACGTATACCGGTACGCCGCGACGCTCGGCATCGGTGACAATCGGCGGACGTTTGCGGTAGTAGTTCTTCAGCGTCAGCACCGCGTCCGCGCCGCCAATGTCGCCAACGATTTGCACCGGCAAGCGCAACGATTTGGCGGCTTCTTCGAGCCGTTCTTGGCTCAACCCGTACGGAAACAATTTCATCGCGCGCAAAGGCGACGGTTCGGTGCGCGCGGGCGCCGGTTCACCGCGCACGCCGCGCTCGCGCGAATTTTCGCGCAATACGCCCACCCGCGCGGTGATCGGTTTCTCGATGTTCACTTTGCCATCGTCGCCGCGCGTGCGAATTTCCGGCGGCAGCATACGTCCTCGCAAAAGCGAATCCACCGCCATCGCAACTTCGTGATGTATCGCGAGCCGATTACGTTCCTGAATCTCGATGAGCACGCCAAACGTCGGCGGCGCTTTGCGTTCGAGAATGGATTTTTGCGTACCGCGCCGGCGCGCCTCTTCATCCGACAGCGTCACCGATTGAATGCCGCCGATCAAATCGGCGAGCGTTGGATTCATCATCAAGTTGTCGAGCGAGCGACCGTGCGCGGTGCCGATGAGTTGCACGCCGCGTTCGGCGATCGTGCGCGCGGCTTCGGCTTCGAGTTCGCGCCCGATCTCGTCAATCACGATTACTTCGGGCATGTGGTTCTCGACCGCTTCGATCATCACTTCGTGTTGGAGCGATGGCGTCGGCACCTGCATTCGCCGCGCCTTGCCGACGGCGGGATGCGGAATATCGCCGTCGCCGCCGATTTCGTTCGAGGTGTCCACGATCACCACGCGCTTGATGTCCGCGAGCACGCGCGCCGATTCGCGCAAGATCGTCGTCTTGCCGACGCCAGGGCGACCGAGCAACAAAATGCTCTTGCCCGATTCGACGATATCGCGAATGATCTCGATCGTGCCATAGACCGCGCGCCCGACGCGGCAGGTCAAGCCGACGATTTTGCCTTGCCGATTGCGGATGCACGAGATGCGATGCAACGTGCGCGGAATGCCGGCGCGATTATCGTCGGTGAACATGCCGATGCGCGACACGACAAAATCGAGATCGTCGTGATTGACCTCGCGCGAATTGAGCGGGACCGTTTGTCCGACAAAGCGCGCTTCCGGCACGCGTCCCAAATCCAAAATCACTTCGAGCAATTCGTCGTTGCGATTGATCTCGCGCAAATGCGATTGCACATGCGGCGGCAGAACATCCAATAACAAATCCAGGTCGTCCATCATAGACGGTTGCGTAGTCAAAACCAGAAATTTCCTTTCGCGGCAAATATCGTGAGCGCCACGCCCAAATTATACCACCGTTTGCCCAAGCGTCAACGCGACGCGCGTAAAGAAGAGGTGAACAGTCGGTTAAGAAAAGACAAAGCCCCGCAGGTCATTGACCTGCGGGGCTTGAACGACTGTCTATAATCCGACCAAGCCGAACACGAGTCCAATAATACTGCCGACGATCAGCAAGACGACGAATGCGACAATCGCGGTCAAGACAGCTTTGGTTGTGTCGAACTCGGACGCCTCACGAATGCCAATCACTGCGGCGACCAAGGAAAGAACCAGCGCGGCAATGGTTCCGAGGCACGGAATGATATTGAGAATGCCGAACACTTGGGTGTAGCCGAACACGCGTAACATTTCACCGGTGTTCGTCTTGCCGCCAAAAAACGTTTTGGATACGAACGCGATCACCCACGCGCCGACAAACCACCCGATAATCTGATTAATGAGGGTGCGGAACGCGGCGCCGATGGGTGAACCAGCCGACGCCGCCGCTTCGGGTGGAAGCATCGAACTCGTCGCGACAAGGATGATCGCGCCGACAATCGCGGAAAAGAACGCCATCACCACGACGATGATTGCGGCTTGCCCAGTTGCGTTTTGATCATCGGCAATCTCGCGATAGGTCGGGGCTTTGAGGGTGACCACACCCATGATACGGTCTAACATGGTACGCTCCTTTTGGGAATCAAAGTGAGTTTGAATAACGCTACGCACACGACCGCCTGAAACGAACTTGGTTTACAACTCGACGCTGAGTGATCACCCCCTTTTCGCACATGAGCCAACAAACTCTGTACTGACTCGGCGCTTACGATAACACTAAACGCGCGCCGAGTCAATCCTCACAGTGTTTTAATTTTGGTATCTACTCAGCCCATCCTTGCGAAGGTTACTAATCACTTTTCCGAGGAATTGAGCGACGACGGCAAATTCGATTCCTGGTGAATGGCGCCTTCAAATCTTCGCAAGGATGAACAGTCACTATTTTTGCAAATCTTCGAGTTCCACCGTTTCATCAATCGTGCCGTCACTCTTGTAATCAATCTCGACGGTCAGCGGCTTGCCGTTGCCTTGCCATTTGCCGTAATCCACGTATACCGTGTCGGCAGGTTCGAGCTTGAACGTGTTGCCAAATTCCTGCTCGCCTTTTGAATCATAACGACCGATGGCAAGGTCGTACGACCCGGCTTTTTTGTTGCCGATAGTGTTGACGCTCAATTGCCCCCTCTTCACATCGAGTGCGACATTGACCGCACCGCCTTCTTCGAGGTCAAATCCTTTGACGAGAAAATCGTAATCCACCTTGTCCTTGCCCTCGATGGCGAGCTCGATGTCCGGCGATTCGCCTTTGCCGGGTTTGTACGACAACTTGCTGCCGTCCGGCGACACATCGAGCGTGTCTTTTTGCCCGGGAACGATCTTGATGTCTTCGATGTCGAGACTGTAACCTGGTCCGATCATCGCGATTCCCGCGCGTGTTTCTTTCTTCAGCG
The DNA here is from genome assembly GCA_016219275.1 of Chloroflexota bacterium. Lineage (NCBI taxonomy): Bacteria > Bacillati > Chloroflexota > Chloroflexota bacterium. The sequence continues at coordinate 25,664 of JACRBM010000002.1, read as the reverse complement.
CCGTGCCGTCGAGCGTGATCGTGAATTTGACGCCGAGCGGCACCAAATAGTTGGGTTCCTCATCCTGGCTCCACGTTTCCACACCCGCTTTGAAGCGTTGAATCAGCGCGCCAGGAATTTCGTTGACGATCTTGTTGTCCACGCGTCCGAGTTTGTTCCCTTTGTCATCCGTGATGAGCGCGCGCACGCCCGCACCGTCAAGGTAGATTTCGTTGTACTGGGTGATCGGCGCGGCAGAACCGTTCACGCGATTCGCGCTCGCTTCGCAGAACGTGCACAGTTGAGTGCTGAGCCGCGCGGACGCGGGCGTCAGGTCAAGCGACATGGTCGTCGCATCGCCTTCGTACAAATCGGCTTCGACGCTCGGATTGATGGACGCTTTGTACTGCCAGGTGTTCGCGTTCACATCCACGATAATCGCGCGTTCCTGGTTTGGATAGTTGTTATCGTACACCAAAATATTCGCGATGCCGTTGCCCTTGTCCACAATCGCGTAGGGCGTGACCGCGTGTCCGCCACTGCCATCGCGTTTATAGATGCCAATCGAAAATGTATCGGACGCGTCCTTGCCGGGCTTGAACGCATCGGCAAGTTGCGCCACAATATCCTTCGGTGTCGCTTTGATGACGGCGGTGCGCGTCGGCATCGTGGCTTGCGTCGCCCACCAAAAGGCAATCTCACGTTGCAACTGTTCATTACCGATGATCGGCATGTCCTTGGCAAGCGGCGCGCCAAAATCGGCGGGCTTGGATTTGCCGGTGTAAAAGAGCGCGGCAAGCACCGCCATCCCTTCACAGTGCCCCCCGTTCATTTGCTTGTTCGTCTCGTCCATCCATTGCTTGGCAACGGGCGATAAAAGACAGTTGCCACCTTCCTCGCTAACGCATACCTGGTTACCAAACAATCGTTTCATTTCGATGGGAGTCAAATTGGTAAAGCCAGAATCGCCGCCGTAGTTTTCAAAACTGAATGCGTGAGTGGCTGGGTCGAAGCCCGAATTGACCGGGGTAACGGCTCCCTGAGCCAACGCGGTCGTAGCCAGAGTTAGCAATCCCCATGCAAACCCTACGGTCAAAACGATGCGAAATACCCAACGTGCTTGTCGCTGAAACATTCAGACTCTCCCTCATAGTGGATAAATTTGCGCTGTATTCTGTTGGTCGAACGAACACGCGCGGGCTAGTATAGAACAACTCGCGTGGTGGGTCAATACCCACATGGACTATCTTCCGGGAATGTGCGTGCGATTCTTTTTGCTTCACGCGCGCGGTTATGTTACAATAGCGCGCGTGGAACTCGACAAGATTTACTGCGCGGATAGCCGAACGATGCGCGAGGTGGACGATGGCTCGGTGCAACTCATCGTCACGTCGCCGCCGTACAACGTGGGCAAAGATTACACCACGCACTATGACGAGATGGCGCTGGAAGAATACCTGGGCTATCTCAAATTGATCTGGCAAGAGTGCGCGCGCGTCCTTGTGCCCGGCGGTCGCATTGCAGTCAACATCGCGAACACGTGGCGAAAGCCGTACGTCCCGCTCAACACGTACATTGCGAAACAGTTGATTGACCTGGGTCTGTTGATGCGCGGCGAGATAATCTGGGATAAAGGTCCATGCCTCTCCGGCAACACCAAGTTCTTTGTCAGAGACCGGGAGACCGGAAGCGTCTCTTGCCGTCGGCTCTCCGATTTGCACGATTATGACACGTGGCACAAGGTAGACATCGAAGCCGTAGATCAAGCGGGGAGACCTTGCTGGCAACCCATCGTCAATCTCTGGGAAACCAAACATCTCTCAGGACGAGTACTGACTTTCTCCGATGGTTCGGCGGTCACTGCCACCGCGAATCATCGTTTTCCGCGTCCTGACGGGACCTTGGTATTGGCAAAAAACCTTCACGTCGGCGATTGTCTGAAACGTTCACGCGCGACGCCGGAGTATGAAGGTACGATTCCTCTGGCGTTTGCAAGTGAATCACTGGCATGGGCGCTGGGTCTTTATCTTGCCGAGGGAAGCATCAATCATCGCAATGGACGCGGCGTTAGTTCAATCAGCTACACGCTCCACAAAGATGAAATCAAATTCGTCGAGCGACTTGAGCAAGTTTGGTCGTCGTTTGGATGCGCGGTCAATTATCGGATTGTCGAAAATAAAATCAAAGCCAACATCTCTGGGCAGATCGCGTACGTCATTATCCGCGAGTTTATCGCCGGCACATCGGCGCGCACCAAGTTGCCTTTGGACAGCGTACTGCGCGCACCGCGTGAGTGGCGCGCCGCGTTTTTGCAGGGTTGGCTGGACGGCGATGGACATTTCGATGCGTTAAACAATTGTTGGGAAGGAAATACCACCGGCGCGAATCTGCGTTTTATGCCGGTGATGCGCGCGCTGACGCGTTCCTTGGGATATCGTTTGCACCATTCGGCTGGCTGGGCAACCGCGGACGAGACTGGCAAGCGGTATCAAGTCATTCGTTGGAAACTCTATCTTGCCGAATCATCACACCACAATGCGATGAACTGGGATACGATTCAGATCAAGGAAATTTCCGAACGCAAGGCGCGTTTCTTTGATGTCGAATTAGCGCACGCGCCGCATCTGTTCGTTCTGGCGAATGGCATCGTCAGTCATAACAGCGCGGGAATTTCTACCGCCTGGGGCAGTTTCGCCCGCGCGTCGAATCCGACTCTGCGCGATGTGCACGAGTACATCCTGGTGTTTTGCAAAGAGACCTGGAAACTCCAAGTGACGCACGGCAACGAGAGCGGCATCGAGAACCTGGAATTTGTCGAGTGGACGAAAAGCGTGTGGCGCAGTCCGCACGAGGAAATCGCGGACGCGCAAAATTCGATTTGGCAATTCGACACGCACAGCCGGCGGCGCAACAAACATGCGCCCGCGCATCCCGCGCCGTTCCCACTCGACCTGCCGCTCCGCTTGATTTTACTCTACACTAACATGGGCGATGTCGTGCTCGATCCGTTCGTCGGCAGCGGCACCACCGCGCTCGCGGCGAAAATGACGCAGCGGCACTACGTCGGCTACGAAATCACGCCCGAGTACTGCACGATGGCGGAAGAGCGCATCGCGAACCTGGGTCAGCCGCGCATTGTCGAGGAGCGAATCGCGCGCAAGCGCAAAACGAAACAAGTAGACAAGTAAACAGGTAGACAAGGAGTAATTACTTGTCTACCTGTTTTTTGTTTATCAATCTATTGCTATTTTTGTGGTTCTCCAAGAGTCAACCCCAGTGCCTCCACAAATCGTTCGACCAGAGCTGCCTTCTCCTCGTCCTGTGTTATTCTACCGTCAGCCGCCTCAAGGATTGGGCGTTGCATCATATCTTTGAATGCGTTTAGTGCAAATCTCTTTTGTTCTGATGTAAGTCCTCGTAAACGGTTGGCGATCTTGGGGACAATGTCCCGTCCATATGTTCCTATCAAATCGAACAAAGTGATATGGAACACACCAAACTTTTTGTACTTATCCTGCCACGTGCGTTGCTCCCAGTATCGTACATCGCCCATAACCTCGATAGGCAAGAAATCCAACGCGGCATCCAAATCAAATGTGGCCAGAGCACCAATTGCGGCAACGCTTGCACGGGTAGGATTTTCGTCACCGCAATGGCTTGCCTCTGTTTTCAGGAAATCAATTGCCCTGAGGTCGCCAATCAATTCCAGCATACCGATGGAACAACTTACGATAGATGTCGGAATGTCATTCTGGTATGCGTTAGCAGGATCGCGTAGAGGAGCAAACCTCCGTGCAATTCCCAAAATCTTTTCGACTGCGCGCGTTAGCTTGAGGTCGCCACACACTTGCATTCCATTAAAAAGCCGGCGCCTTTCCGCATTTGTCAATTCCGTACTCTGTATATCCAACCAATCCATCGCTGCATCTTCAAATGTGGCTTTCTCATCCTCGCTCAAGCCGGCATGGTACTCGACAACTTTGGAAAATACATGATAGGGATCGGGCAATGTGTCTAAGTACGCTGGGCTGAAGAACTCTTCGAGTTTTTGTTTTTGTTTTGAATACTCGTCATTCATTCTCAATCTCGCCTATTGATTCTTGAGAACATTCCGCGCGATGACCATCCGCAAAATCTCGCTCGTCCCCTCGCCGATCATCGTCAAGCGATTGTCGCGATAAAAGCGTTCGACCGGAAAATCGCGCAAGTACCCCGCGCCGCCGTGAATCTGAATCGCTTTCCAACACGCACGGTCGGCGGCTTCGGACGCGAACAGTTTCGCCATCGCGGCTTGCGTCGCAAACGCTTGCTTATTGTCGCGCAGTGTGGCGGCTTGCATCACCATCAATCGCGCGGCTTGAAGTTCGACCGACATGTCCGCGATCATCCATTGAATCGCCTGAAAATCCCCGATCGGTTTACCGAATGCCTGACGTTCTTGCGCGTACTTGATGCTCGCGTCGAGCGCGGCTTGACCCAGCCCCACCGCCATCGCGCCAATGCCGATGCGCCCGCCGTCGAGCGTCTGCATCGCTTGCCTGAATCCCGTACCCAATGCGCCGAGCAAATTTTCTTTCGGCACGCGGCAATCCTCGAAGAAAACCTGGGTCGTCATCGAACCGTGCAAGCCCATCTTTTCTTCCGACTTGCCGATGACCAATCCCGGCGCATCGCGCGGGACGATGATCATGCTCAAGCCGCGATGTCCTTGCGCTTTGTCGGTGATGGACAAGGTCGTGATCGAGCGCGCGACCGCGCCGGACGTGACGTACATTTTCGAGCCGTTGATGATCCACTCATTGCCGCGCAATTCGGCGGTCGTCGTAACCGAACCGGCAAGGTCGCTCCCACCCTTGGCTTCGGTGAGCGCGAGCGCGCCGAGTCCCTCGCCGCGCGCGAGCGGGACAAGCCATTTTTTCTTTTGCGCTTCCGTGCCGAACAAATAAAATGGACCGCAGCCGAGCGAGAGATGCGCGGCGTACGTCAACCCAACCGAGCCGGACACGCGCGAAATTTCTTCGACCGCGAGCGCCTGCGATACGGTGTCTGCGCCGCCGCCGCCGTACTCTTCGGGGTACGGCAAGCCGAGCAATCCTTGCTCGCCCATCTTACGAAAAATGTCGGCGGGAAATTCGTCTGTGCGATCAATCTCTGCCGCGCGCGGCGCAATTTCTTTTTCTGCAAAATCGCGCACCATGTCCCGGATCGCGCGCTGTTCTTCGGTCAACTGAAAATCCATCGTTCCTCCTTCGCCATTGAAGTTGTCACTCTTCCCATGTGGGGGAAAGGTTGAGGTGGGGTTACTCGCCTTCGAGTCGCGGCTCACCCCACACCGCCCAATTCCAACGATTATCGCCCAAGCCATCCGTCACGAATTCAATGCGCGCAACATCACTGCCGAGTTGCGGCATCGTGACCGCGTGCTCCTCCCACGCGTGCGTGTTCTTGACGGTGCTCCAAAACTTGAACCCATTGACGAGCACGCGAAACGCAATGAAACGATCTGGCGGCAATTCCGAACCATCGCGAATGCCGACAGAAAATTTTAGTTTCATTTCGCGCAGTCCGTTCGGAATCGGCACGAGGTAGCCCACACTCGCCGAGCCGCTGACCGGCGGATGTTCCCACAACGCGAGACGCGTGATGCTCGCGCAGGTCGCGTCGGCGACGCGAATTTCCATGCCGCCGGGATTGCGGGATGCCGATTTCGCCGCGTGGTCGAAATGCGCGAGGAAATCGAACGACCACGCGGCGGACGCGCGCGCGCCGCGCAGCATTTCGATGAATGCGCGGACGCGTTGTAATTCATCGTCATTCAAATCGCGTAACTGCGCGATAAGATCGTCTAGCGAAGCCATAGTTATCGCTCAAGAAACAAGCAAGTGCGGGAAGTAAAGGAAATAAGGGAAACGAGGGGTAGATAGTGACCCGTTTCCATATTTCCTTCATTTCCTTTCGTTTCCCTCTTCTTTTCGCCCATTCACCATCGCCGCGAGACGCGGCACCTGGGTCGCAAGCGCGTCCGCGTCGGTGAACGCTTCCCATAACGGACTAATCCCGCCGTGTTCGAAAGTCACGACCCAGGGTTCCGCCCAACGTCCCGCGCGCACCTCGCCGATTGCCCACGCAAATGCGTCCCAGTCCGCGTCGGTCATCGGCAAATGATCCATCCATCGTCCGGCATAGCGCGCGATAAAATCGCGACTGCCCTCCACGCGCGCGAGCGCGTCCAGCCAGCGTCCCTCGATTACCTGAATGCCGGTTATGTGAATCTCGCGAATGCGTTTGACCGGCAACGCGGCGATGTACGTGTGCGTGTCCATGCCCAGGTATTGCGCCGCCATGCGCGCGTGTGACAGATCGAGCAGAAAGCCGCATCCCGTTTCTTCGATCACGCGTGCGATCACTTGAGGCAACAGTACGGGGCGCAACGTCGTCCCACCTGCCGAGTTGTCGTTCTCGACGATCACGCGTTCTGCGCCAAAGCGCGCGACGACGGCGCGCACATCGCGAATCGCGCACTCGGTTAACCGCGCGATGTGCGTTGGATCAGCTGTGTCTACCGGAATGTCCGGAAAATCGCGCGCGGACGCAAAGAAATGCAGGTTGATGAGCGGCGTAGTTGTTTCGCGCGCCATCGCCTCGATTGCGTTCCAATCGGCGCGTAGACGCGTTTCATGATTCATCGCGTCGCCGATGCCGGAACCGATGCTGAGTGGAAAGTGGATGAACGATGGATGCACGCGTTGCGCGTCGGCGATGACGTTGCGCCACGCCGGGAGTTTGAGATAATCCACCGCGACGCGTTGCGTACGAACCAGGTCTAGGAGCGGCAAGGAATAGTTGACGGCAAGTTTCATCGGATCACCATTCCGCGCGACTGAACAGATACCAGCCCGTGCTCACCGTCACCACAGTGAGCGCGACGAGCGGCACGACATTTTGCCACACCATTGTGAGTGACGAACCTTTGATGTACACGGCGCGCAGAATCGCGCTGAAATGTTGCAGCGGCGAAAAACTCGCGAGGAATTGCATGAACCACGGCATATTCTCTGTCGGCACGAGATAACCGGAAAACGTGACTTCGAGCATCGCGAGCAAGAAGACCATCAAAATCACTTGCTGTTGACTCGCCGTGATGATCGAGAGCAAGGTGCCCACGCCGATCTCGGCGATGATGAACAGAACGCCGAGCGCGAACAAGAGCAACAAACTACCGCGCATCGGAATTTGAAAACCGTATGCCAACGCGAGATAGAGCAACGTGAAATTGACCAGTCCGATCAGCAGCGCCAACAACCCTTTGCCGAGCAACAATTCGAACCGACGAATCGGCGTCACCGCGAGTTGCTCGAGCGTGCCGAGTTCGCGCTCGCGCACGAAGCCGACCGCCGCGACGATGAGCACGAGTTGGTATGTGATGAAACCCAATTGCGTCACGAGCGTAGACCAACGCAAGTTCAACGTGGGATTAAACGCGAATTCGATTTTGAGATTGATCGCGCCGAGTGCGGTGTTCGCCGATGCGCCCACGAATTGGCGCGAGAGATCGGCAATCGCGCCCTCGACCGAGCCGAACAAGTTGCTCGCGACGATTGCGTTCGTGCCATCCACGATTACCGGAACCGTTGCGCCAACGCCGGGCTTGAACAGATCGCGCGAAAACCCGGGAGGAATAATCACCGCCGCGCCGATCTTGCCGTGCGCCATCAACTCTTGCACTTCGCCATAACTGGACGCGCGACTCGTCAAGTTAAAGTTGCCGGAGTTTTGGAGCGCGGTGACCAAGTCCTGGCTAAACTGGCTCTTGTCTTGATCCCACACGGCGAGACGGATATTGCGAATCCCCGCGCCGGTCGCTTCGGCAATCATCCCGAGTTGCACGACTGGAACGATGATCAAGAACATCAGCAACAACCGGTCGCGCACAAGTTGTAATAATTCTTTCCACGCCAGGTTGAGAATCGTTTTGAGCATCAGACCTGCTTACGAAACGTGAGCAAACTCAGGATGAACGGTACGAGACCCAGGACGAACATGTTGAACGACTGCGTAACCAAATCCGGCAGCCCCAGCCCTTTGAGAAATACGCCGCGCGTGATTTGCACCAAATGCGTCGTCGGCAGAAAGAACGAAAAGATTTGCGCCGCGCCGGAGCGCGTATCCACCGGCAGGACCACGCCTGCCATAAAAAAACTGGGAATGAAAAAAATCAAGAGGACGACGCGCATCGCCGTGCCCTGGTTGGCGAGGAACGAGGAAAAGAACAACGTCATGCCCAGCGACGCGAACAGATACAACCCGGTCATCCCGAGCAAATCGAGCGCGGGACCGCGCAGCGGGACACGAAACCAGATTATCGCCATCAGGTACGCGGCGCTGGCGCTAACGATGCCGTAGACGATGTACGGCAATAATTTGCCGGCAAGATATTCGAACCCGCGAATCGGCGTGGTGGCAAGTGTTTCAAAACTACCCAGTTCTTTTTCGCGCGTGAGCGCGAGCGCGATGGCGAGCGACGGCAGAATCATGACGACGGGCACCAGCCCTGGCACCATCGCGAGCGTCGAACTGAGTTCGCGATTGTACCACGCTTGCGCTTGCACTGTGATCGGCGGCGGCAACGCGCTGTCGGAGAACTGGCGGCTGAATTCCCTCGTCCGCTGACGCAAGCGCGTCACGCCGCCCGCCGATGAAATCGCGTCGCTGCCATCGGCGATCACTTGCACGTCCACCGATTCGCCGCGCGCGAGCATCGCTTCAAAATCCGGCGGGATCACAATGCCGAGGTGAATCGCGTTGCTCATCATTGCTTCGCGCAACGCCACATAACCGGTCACTTGACGCGCGAGCGTGAACTTGCCGTTCGCGGTCAAACTGGCGATGTATCGCCGCGAGAGCGCGGACTGGTCCGCATCCCAGACGCCCAGCCGCACGCTTTGCACTTCGAACGCAAAGAGGTACGCGAACGCGATGAGCATGATCGCCGGCGAAAGCGTCACGAGAAACAACGTGCGTTTGTCGCGCTGAATGTGGCGGAATTCCTTGTGCGCGATTGCCCACAACCGATGGAGAGACATTGCCCACATTATACCACCGGCACGGATAAAGCCAAAGTAGATTGGCGACTACGTCAGGGCTTTTCAAAAGTCCGAAGCGAACCCCCTCCCTTACCCTCCCCCGCTTTCGCAGGGGAGGGAACTTGCTTCCTCCCCTGTTCGACGCAGTTTGTCGAACGGGGGAGGGCTGGGGTGGGGGTAGAATACCGTCTCTCGCAATGACCCGTGTGGGTCATCGCCGGCGTACTGGTCTTGACAACCTGGCTAAACTGTCGTAAACTGGCGTCATCATCCAAAACGTTTTGGAAGAAAATGTCACCGGTGACGATTCGTCAAGTCGCAAAACGCTTGAAACTCTCCATTACCACTGTCTCCCGCGCGCTCGACGGGTACGACGACGTGGCGGCTAAGACGCGCCAGCGCGTCATTCGCACCGCGCGCGAAATGGGCTATGTCCCCAGCCGCGCCGCGCGGCAACTGCGCCGCCAACGCGCCGACGCCATCGGCTACATTTTGCCGGCGAGCGGTCCTCACTTTACCGATCCTTTTTTCTCCGAATTCATCGCCGGTCTCGGCGACGAAGCCACCTCGCACAAATTCGATCTACTCGTTTCGACCGCCGCGCCCGATACCGCCGCCGAACGCGAAATTTATACGCGTTGGGTACAGAGTCGCCTCGTGGATGGCATCGTCGTCAGTCGCATGCGCCTGCGCGATTGGCGCGCCAAGTATCTCGCCAAAAACGATTTTCCATTTGTCGCGCATGGTCACACGCTCCTTTCGCTCAAATTCCCGTACATCGAAATTGACTCGCGCTCCGGTTTCGAAACCCTCGTAAAACACCTTGTAAATAAGGGTTATCGGCGCATCGGTTACATCGGCGCGCCGGCGCGCTTTACCTTGCAAGCGGATCGGCTCGCTGGGTATCAGAACGGTCTCGTCGCGGCAGGCATTCCTTTCGACCCCGCGTTGGTCGCGGAAGGAAATCTCACGCGCACCGGCGGCTATCACGCCGCGACGCAATTACTCGCTTTGCCGCAGCCCCCCACCGCGCTCATCGGCGCGAACGATTTGACGGCGGTCGGCGCGCTGTCCGCGGCGCGCGAGCGCGGCTTGATCGTCGGACGCGATATCGCGATTGCCGGGTACGACGGCACCGAAGATTCGGAGCACACGCAGCCGCCGCTCACCACGCTCAAGCAACCGGTGTACGACATTGCGTGCCGCTTGGTCAAGATGCTCGTCGCGCGCATCGAAGGCAAAGAGTTGCTCGATCCGCGCGTGGTCTTGCAACCCGAATTGATCATACGCGAATCTACCGGCGGCTAGATTTCTGTTTCGCGGCTCCACTTTACCGTTCAATTTGCAACATCTTCCCAAAACGTTTTGGGAAAGGAGGTGGTCGAAAATCTTGAAATGCGTTCACCTTTGTCTGACGAATCTGCGAATCCATTTGTTTCCAAAGGAGGAGGTTTACTCGATGAAGAAAATGCTCATTCTCACGCTGGTGCTGGGTGTGATCCTGGTCGCGTGCGCGCCAGCCCCCACCCCGGTACCGCCTACCGCCGTGCCTAAAGCGCCCGAACCGACCAAAGCGCCGGTCCCGACAGCCGCGCCCCCGCCCACGACCGCGCCCGTCGCGACCAAAGCGCCGGAACCGACCAAACCACCCGCGCCGACGACCGCGCCGACCGCCGCGCCAGCCCAACCACTCGTCTTTCTCTCGACCCAGTTGACCCCCATCGAAGAACAAGAAAAGATGCGTAACACCATTCTCAAGGACATCACCGGCGCAAAGGTCGAGTTCATCTCCGATGCCGAGGGTGTCGTCGTAGATCGAATCTTGGCAGAACAAAAAGCCGGCAAGGTCGCCGTCGGCGCCGTCGGCGTGTTGCACGGCACGTTCCCCAACTTGCTCGCCGCGAACGCGTTGGAAGACCTGACCCCGCTCGTCGCCAAGTTGAGCGACCGCCCCATCGTCAAAGAATTCATGACGCTGGGCAAGCTGGGCACGGACAAACAGTATTACATTCCGTGGATGCAAGCGACGTACATCATGGTCGCGAACAAAAAAGCATTACAGTATCTTCCCGCCGGCGCGAACATTGATGCGCTCACCTACCCGCAACTCGCCGAATGGGGCAAGAACATTACCGCCGCGACCAAGGAAAAGAAAATCGGTTTTCCCGCCGGTCCTTCCGGGTTGATGCATCGCTTGACCCAGGGTTATCTGTATCCGTCGTACACCGGCGGTCTGGTCACCACGTATCGCAGTGACGACGCGGTCAAGATGTGGACCGATTTCAAAGCGATCTGGGAATACACCAATCCGCAATCGGTGACCTACAACAACATGCAAGACCCGTTGCTCTCCGAAGAAGTCTGGGTCACGATTGATCATACCGCGCGCGTGGTCAACGCGTTCAAGAACAAGCCGAATGACTTTGTCGGCGCGCCTGCGCCCGCCGGTCCCAAAGGTCGCTACTATATGAGCGTCCTGGCGGGTCTGGGTATCCCCAAGGGCACGCCAAATCGCGCGGGCGCCGAAGCCGTGATCGAGTACCTCACGCGTCCCGCCGTGCAAGCCGTCACATTGCGCGAAGTCAGTTTCTACCCCATCGTCGAATCCGCCTTGCCGACGAATTTGCCCGACTTTGTTCGCCTCGAAGCCGATGGCGTCGTCAAGCAATCGAAAGCGACAGATGCCAAAGTCGCGCTCCTGCCAATTGGACTCGGCGCGAAAGGCGGCGACTTTAACAAAATTCAGCAAGACACCTTGACGCGCATCGTGTTGAAAGGCGAAGACATCAAAACAGTGCTGAACGACCAAGCCAATCAACTCAACGCGTTGATGACCGAACTCAAAGCTCCCTGCTGGTCGCCCGATCCACCCAGCACTGGCGCGTGTTTAGCCAAGTAGGGTTGGCAATCGGTAGACAGGTAGACAAGAAAACAAGTAAACAAGTTTCCACACGCATACTTGTCTACTTGTCTACCTGTTGACTTGTCTACTACTCCCCGAGGTACTTATGCGCGCAAAATTAGAATCTGTTCTGCCGTACAGTCTGCTCGCGCCCACACTCATCTTTGTCACGCTGCTGATCGTGATTCCGATTCTGCAAGCATTCTTGCTCGCGTTCCAAGCGCCCGACGGTTCGCTGACGCTGGCTAATTTTCAAAAGATGGCAAGCGACACGAGCTTTGCCGATGCGCTCAAGTTCACGTTTCTCTTGTTGCTGTTCATCGTCCCCGCCCAGGTCGTCCTCGCGCTCGTGATGGCACTGCTGATTCACACGCGCTTCAAGGGACACACTTTTTTTCTGTACATCTACGCGATTCCACTCGCGATTTCCGATCTTGCCGCCGGCATCGCGTGGCTGTCCATTTTCACCGAACGCGGCTACCTCAATTCGATTCTGAATCAACTCGGCATTCTCGAAAGACCTTTTCTATTCTTGTCGTACCAAAATCTCCCTGCGATGTTCGGCACGATTGTCATCGCCGAATCATGGCGCGCGACGGCAATCGTGATGACGATTTTGCTCGCGGGCTTGCAAGTGATTCCGCGCGATTACTTTGAAGCCGCGGACGTGTTCGGCGCGACCACGCTCAAGCGCACCTTGTTTGTTGTCTTGCCGTTACTGCGACCCAGTTTACAAAACGCGCTCATCATCCGCACCATCTTTGCGTTTCAAACGTTTGCGGTGGTCTTCGCATTAGCGGGACGCGTCATTCCAGTGATGGCGGGCGAATCGTACAACTGGTATGTGGCGAATCGCAATCCGGGCGTCGCCGCGGCGTACGCGGTCCTCGTGCTCATCTTCACCGTGCTCGCGACCTGGGTCTACTTCCGCGTGTTGAAGACCAACCCGGCGGAGGCAGGATATGATTGATTCGACTTTCGCGGAAATGAATCTGGCAGTTTTTCAAGGCAAGGACATTGGTCGTGTATTGTGGCAACCGCGTCTCGAATATTGGTATCACATCAACCAACGCCGCGGCACACTGCCGTCCCAGATGCGAAATTTCTCCTTGTTTGACGTGTATGATTACTGCCATGCTTCAGTCCGCTATTTTGTGCGTCCTTTGCAACAATGCTATCGCGCTACACAAGTGACTGAAGAATGGCTGGATCAGACACATTTGCAAAAGACTTTTCAAACGCCCAACGGTGTTTTGCAAGAAGTGATTCACTATGACGAGTATGGCTATACCTCGTATCGCAGTGAATTCAAACTCAAGACCCTTGACGATTTTCGGATTTACGAAGCGCTCTTGCAAGATGAAGAATGGTACTGGGATCAGGAGATTTATGATCGCGAAGTCATGGCGGTGGATGGACGCGGCGCACCCCAATTTTATTTTCGCCGCTCGCCGATTCAGGGTTTGTTTATCGAGCACATGGGTTTCGAAAGAACGATCTATTTGATGCAAGATCATCCTGACGTGATTGAGCGATACGTTGAGGTCGCCACTGCCGCCGACGAAGCGATGTACAAAGTGTTACGCAACGCGCCGATTGCGATCTTGAATTTTGGCGAGAATATTGACGCGCACATGGACCCGCCCGCGATTTGGCGCAAGCATCTCCTGCCGTACTATGCCAAGCGAAACCAGCAACTGAAGGATGCGGGCAAATTTACGCACATTCACATTGATGGTTCGATGAAGCCGCTCCGGCGATTGATTGCAGAGAGTCCCTTTGAAGCAATTGAAGCATGCACCCCTCAACCGCAAGGCGATGTGACGTTGGAAGAAATCAAACAAGCATTGGGCGAGCGAATTCTCCTCGATGGCATCCCGGCGATCTATTTCTTGCCGCTTTACTCGATGGAAACGCTGCTCGACTGTGTCAAACGCGTGATCGAACTCTTTCACCCGCGCTTGATCCTGGGAGTGTCCGACGAGTTGCCACCCGACAGCGACATCGAACGGGTGCGGATAATTGGCGAAATGCTAGAAACGTTTCACGCTTAGAGACGAAAGGACAGTTCGCTATGCGATCATCACTTTCACGCCGCTATATTTTCAACCGCGTATTGCTCTACGGCGCGGCGATTCTGCTCGCGCTGTGGACGCTTGCACCGCTCTACCTGGTCGCGCTCGCGGCGTTCAGCACGCGGCAAGCAACGTTTCAATGGCCCAAGCCCCTGTTGCCGACGGACTTTTCGACCGATACGATGCAGTTTTTCGTGAACACGCGCGGCGTGCTCGATTCGGTGCGGAACAGCGTCGTCGTCGCGTTGTTGACGATTGTCGGCAGTCTGCTGCTGGGCGCGCCGGGCGGCTATGCGCTCGCGCGCTTTCGCTTTCGCGGCAAGGAAGCCATGTCGCTTGGACTCTTGATCAGCAAAATGTTTCCGACCGCGATTCTCGCGATTCCACTCGCCGTCGTGTTTCTGCAACTCGATTTGTACGATTCGATCTGGGGCGTCGCGCTCGTGCATACCGCGATGGCGTTGCCGTTCGTCATCATCGTCACCGCCGGCATTTTCGTCGGCGTGCCGCGCGATTTGGAAGAAGCCGCGCAAACCATGGGTTGCAATCGCCTCCAAGCGTTCCTGCGCGTCGTGATGCCGCTGGCGCTCCCTGGCTTGGCGGCGGCGGCGATCTTTACATTCGTGATTTCGTGGAACGAAGTGTTCGCCGCGACGATCCTCACATTGCGCAATCGCACCTTGCCCGCGCAGGTGCTCAGTTCGCTGAACGACTCGCCGCTGTACTATCGTTACGCCGGCGGTTTTTTCATGATCGTGCCCGCGCTGGTTTTTATTTTCTTGATCCGCCGATACCTGCTTAATTTGTGGGGAAGTATCTCTCGATAAGATGAGTATTCAGTATTCGGTGTTCAGTATTCAGGACTGAACACCGAATACTGCACACTGAATACTGGAGCGACTATGGCTGGCATTCATTTTCAATCGGTCCGCAAAGTCTTCGGCAAGACGCTTGCCGCAAACGACGTGAGTCTCGAAATCAAAGACGGTGAATTCATGGTCTTGCTCGGTCCGTCGGGGTGCGGCAAGACGACGTTGCTGCGTTGTCTCGCCGGACTGGAACACGTGGACGGCGGACGCGTGTTGATCGGCGACCGCGATGTGACCGACCTTGCGCCGCGCGACCGGAAAATCGCGATGGTGTTTCAAAGCTACGCGGTCTTTCCACATCTGACGGTCTTTGATAACATCGCGTTCGGACTCCAGATGCAAAATCGTCCGCGCGATGAAATCAAACGGCGCGTGCATCAAGGCGCCGAGTTGCTGCAACTCACCGATTACCTCGCGCGCTATCCCGCTCAACTCTCCGGCGGACAACGCCAGCGCGTCGCCGTAGCGCGCGCGATTGTGATGCAAGCCGCCGTGCTGTTGATGGACGAGCCGCTCTCGAATCTCGACGCGTTGTTGCGTTTGCAAATGCGCGCGGAACTGAAACGCTTGCACGCGGAAATCAAGGCGACGACGATTTACGTGACGCACGATCAAATCGAAGCGTTGAGTCTGGGCGACCGCATCGCCGTGATGCAGAACGGACGCATCGTGCAATGCGACGCGCCGATGAACATTTACGATCATCCGGCAAACACGTTCATCGGTGGATTCATTGGCACGCCGCCGATGAATTTTCTGAAAGGCACACTACGCGCCGATGGCATCGTGATGGTCGGCGAATCGCACATTACGCCGGCAAATTCGCTCAAGTCCGCGCTCGCCGGCAAAAATGGACAAGCGATTTTACTCGGCATGCGCCCGGAAAATCTCGCGCTTGCGGCGGCGCAACAACCGAACACATTGCGCGGGCACGTCTTGGTTGTCGAACCGCTCGGCTCGCACAAACTGCTGACAATGCAAGTCGGTTCTGAAATGGCGAAGGTAAGCGTTGCACCCGATCAGCCCGTCGCGATGGGCGATGACGTGTGGTTGCATTTCGACGCGGACAAGATTCGCTGGATGGACGCGACGACTGGAGAAGCGATTAGTTTAATAGTGCGATAGTGCGATAGTTCGATAGTGCAATAGCTGAAAGTTGGTTAGTCGCTACGCCAACTATCGCACTATTGCACTACCGCACTATTGCACTATTGCGCCATGACACTGAAATATGGACGGTTTGATTACACGCGCACAACGCGTCCTGCGCCTCAACGACGCCGGCAATTTTACCAAGCCCTCGCTGGGACAGTACCCGCATCAATGGAACTGGGACTCGGCGCTCGTCGCGCTCGGTTGGGCGCATTTTGATTTGCCGCGCGCGCGCGCCGAAATACATTCCTTGCTCGCCGCACAGTGGCGCGACGGAATGGTCCCGCACATCGTTTATCCGACTGGCGCGTCCGAGTATTTTCCACCGCCGGAATTTTGGCAAACCGAAAATCTCGCACGCGCGGGTGACATTCCTTCGTCGGGTCTAACCCAGCCACCGATTCTTGCGACGGTTGTGAGGATGTTGTTTGACCGATGGCGCAAGGAATCAAAATCAGACACGGCGATAAACGAATTACGAATTACGAATTACGATTTTTCCCGTCTCCTCGCCTGGCATCGCTGGCTCCACACCGCGCGCGACGTAGACGGCACCGGCTTGCCGTGCATCATCCATCCCTGGGAATCCGGCGCGGACAATTCGCCGCGCTGGTCGCCCGCGCTCGACCAAATCACGCCGGTAGATTTGCCGCCGTACCGTCGCCGCGATACACAGTTCGTTTCGCCCGACGAACGCCCGCTTGCGCCGGACTATGAACGCTTCGTGCATTTGATTGACCTGGGTCGGCGCGCGCGCTGGGAACCGCGCGCGCTTCTCGCGCAAATGCCGTTTCTCGTCCAGGATGTGATGTTCTGCGCGATCTTGCATCGCGCGGATGAGGATTTGCGCGCGCTCGCAGTCGAACTCGGCGAGCCGACCCAGGAACTGGACGGCTGGCTCGCGCGCACGCGCGATGTTTTCGATTCACGTTTTTGGGATGACGCGCGCGGTCTGTACTTTGATTACGACGCGCGCGCCGGCGCGCCGATTCGCGTCAACGCGTGTCAAACGTTTGCGCCGTTGTTCGCCGGGCTGGCGTCGCCCGCACAAGCCGCGCGCCTCGTCAACGAACATTTCGCGAATCCACACGAGTACGCGCCGGGCGCAGACTCGCGTTACATGTTGCCGAGCGCGAGCAAAGACGAACCAGGGTACGCCCCGCGACGATACTGGTGCGGTCCCGCGTGGATTCAAATCAATTGGATCATCGCCGAAGGATTACGCCGGTACGGTTACATCGCGCAAGCCGAACAACTGCGCCGCGATAGTCTCACATTGATCGAGCAGAGCGGCTTTCGCGAATACTATGATCCGCGCGACGGAAGCGGTTGCGGCGCGACTGAGTTCTCGTGGTCGGCAGCATTGACGCTGGAATTGTTACGCGAGAGGAACGCTTGAATGGGCAAGGCGCTGATCGTGACCGCGCCGCGTCAACTTGAGTACGAAACGTACGACGACGACGCGGTGTTGGAACCGGATCAAGTTCGAATCAAGATGCTGTACTCGGGTATCAGCGCGGGAACGGAGATGACCCAGTATCGCGGTACGAATCCGTTCATGCAAAAGCATTGGGACGAGGCGCGCCGGTTGTTTCTACCCGGCGAAGGAATCAGCTGGGAGTATCCGATCCACAACCTGGGTTACGAAGAAGTCGGCGAGGTCATTGAAATTGGCGCGGCGGTTACCGATGTGCCGCTTGGCGCGCGCGTGTTCGGAACCTGGGGACATCGTACGCATCACGTCGCGAATCTCGATTACGTGCGCCCGCGCGTGATGCCGCGCGCCGCCGACCCAGTGTTCGGCATCTTTTCGCACATCGGCGCGGTCGCGCTGAACGGCGTGCACGACGCGCACCTTCGCATCGGCGATACGGTCGCGGTGTTCGGTCTCGGCGCGCTCGGACAAATCGTCGCACAAGCGGCGCGGCAATCCGGCGCGCGCGTGATTGGCATTGATCTGCACGAGACGCGCCTCGCGATGGCAAAACAGTTGGGCGCGCCCGTCACGTTGAACGCGCGCGAAAAAATCGCGGAAGCGATCAAAGACCTGACCGATGGTCGCGGCGCGGATGTGTGCATCGAAGTATCCGGCGCGACGCCGGCGCTGAACGAAGCGATTCGCGCGGCGGCGTACTCGGCGCGCGTTGTCGCGATGGGATTTTTCCAGGGCGAAGCGAAAGGATTGTATCTTGGCGAAGAATTCCATCACAATCGTGTCAATCTCGTCGGCTCGCAAATTTCCGGCGTGGACCCCGAAGCGAAATATCGTTGGGACAAACTGCGATTGTGGCAGACCGCGATTCGATTGCAACACGAAGGCATTTTAAATTTGCGTCCGCTCATCACGCACACCGCGTCGTTTGAGCGCGCGACGGAATTGTTCGAACTGCTCGACCGCGCGCCGGAGCAGGTCGTGCAAGCGATGATTGAATTTGGAGATTAGAAATTAGATGTTGGAAGTTGGACGATAGATGTTGGACACAGTTCCAACTTCCAGTTTCCAATTTCCAACTTTCAGAACCACTGTGAAAAAACTACGAACAGGAATCCTGGGTTGCGGCGGCATCGCGCAAAAGCACGCGCAAGCCGCGCGCGCGCTGAATGATGAAATCGAACTCGTCGCGTTTTGCGATCACACTGAATTCAAGGCGCGCGCGTTCGCGGTACAGTACGCGGCGGGACGCGCCAAAACGTTTACCGATTATCGCGTGATGCTCGACCAGGTGGATTTGGATTTGCTCGTCGTTTGCTTGCCGCCATTCGCGCACCGCGATGAAGTGGAACTCGCGGCGGCGCGCGGTGTTCACTTGCTCGTCGAGAAACCGATCGCGCTCACGTCCGCGCACGCGTGGCGCATGGTGGACGCCGCCGAACGCGTGGGGATCAAGACCCAGGTCGGGTTCATGTATCGTTTCGGCGCGGCGGTGACGCACTTGAAAAAGCAACTCGCGCGCGGCGAGATCGGCGATCCTGGGTTGTTCAGCGCGCGCTATTTTTGCAACGCGCTCCACGCGCCGTGGTGGCGTGCGCGCGAAAAATCCGGCGGGCAGTTGGTCGAGCAGGCGATTCACCTTTTCGACGTGATGCGCTATTTGCTGGGTGAGCCGACCATGGTGTATGGTCGCCAAGCGAATGTGTTTCATCGCGACCTTGTGGACTATACCATCGAAGATGTCAGCGCAACCGTGTGTAGTTTCGCGAATGGCGCGCTCGGTGTAATTTACGCGACGAACGGCGCGCTGCCCGGCGTGTGGATCAAAGAGTGGCGCGTTGTCACGCAGAACCTCGTCGCGGAATTTGCGGATTGGAACAATGCGACGTTCACACGTTCGGACATGCAACCATTGGAAACCGAGCGCATCGTCTCGGCGCAAGATGTGTTCGCGCTTCAGCTGCGCGATTTGGTGAACGCGATTCGCACGAATAGCGCCACGCGCACGCCGCTGCGCGAAGGCGCAAAATCGCTTGACCTCGTGCTCACGGCGGCGCGTTCGGCGGAGACGCATAGTGAAATCAAATTGGACGCGGACTCCTCCGCGCGCGGATGAACGCGCCTTTCTATTTTTATCCGCATCCCATCGGAGATTGGCTTTATGAAAATCGCACCCACTCCTGACCATTCCATTCGTATCGAATTTTCCAACATCTCACTCTCCGGTTTGCGCCCGGTGGTGAACGGCGTTGCGCTGAACGATGCGCCGGTCCAAGTTGTGCACAATGACGCGCGCGGCAGCGAACTGAATTTTTCGTTGCCGGATGGCGCGTTCGGCGTAGAGGTCACGCGCGAAAACGAATCGCGCGTCTGGTTGCGATACTGGATCGCCAATCCATCGCAAAATTTCGCGCTCGATTCATTCGGCATTCGCTTCGCGCAAATCGAAAATCTGCGCGCGTATTTGCGAAACGGCTATACGAGTTGGGATGGCAGTTTCTACGTCGAGCCGGACGCGCTGCGTGCTTGGGAAGAGTACGAGACGCGTCCCGAAACCGGTTTTGCGATGACGCAACTCGTACCGCGCTCGGGTGCGAGCAGTGTCATCCTGGGTTTTGATCGCCACGAACGTTTTCAACACACGTTCACATTCGACACGCGGTCTAGTCCAACGGCGTTGACGATTCAAACGTTGTGGGATCGCAAGCCGTATACCGGACGATATGAATCGGAGCGCCTCGTCATCTTCGAGCATCCTGAAATCGAAGACGCGTTGCGCGAGTGGGCGCGCATTGTCGCGGACGCGTCGCACATGTTGAGCGGAATCGTCGCAAAACCGCATCACGCCGAACCGATCACCGGTTGGTGTTCGTGGTACAACCTCTACGGCTACATCAACGAAGAAAATATCTTGGCGCATTTGCGCGGCGCAGAAAAAATCGCGCGGGAAGAAAATGTGGCGCTGCGCGTGTTTCAGATTGACGATGGCTTTACACCGGAAATGGGCGACTGGCTCGACGTGAAACCGCAGTTTCCGCGCGGCATAAAACCGCTGCTCGACGATATTCGCGCGGCGGGATTTGTCCCTGGGTTGTGGATCGCACCGTTCGTCGTCGGCAATCGCAGTCGTTTGTATCGCGAACATCCGGACTGGGTCGTGCGCGAGCGCGCGACGGACGCGCCGCTCGCGCAGTGGAAATTGTACGGCGAGAATCGCTGGCACAAACGGAGCGAAGAATATTACATTCTCGATACGACCCACCCGGACGCGTTCGAGTATTTGCGGCGCGTGTTTCGCGTGTGGCGACGCGAATGGGGGTCCGAATATTTCAAAACGGATTTCATGTATTGGGGCGCGGAGTACGGACCCGACCGCGCGCGTTGGCACACACCCGGCATGACGCGCATTGAAATCTGGCGGCGCGTCGCGGAAATGATTCGCGAAGAGATCGGCGATGCGACCTGGCTCGGTTGCGGCTGTCCGCTTTGGGCATCGGTCGGCTTGGTGGACGGCGTCCGCATCGGCGGCGATGTCGGCGTGGAGTGGCGCGGGCATTTATCGGCGCAATCGTTGTTGCGCGATCAAGCCACGCGCAATTTTGCGAATCACATCTTGTGGCAGACCGACCCCGATTGCATCTTGTTGCGCGACCGTTTTCATCATCTCACCGACGCCGAAGTGCGCGCGCTCGCGCTGTACGCCGGCATGACCGGCGGTGTGCGGATGACGAGCGACGCGCTCGACGAACTTTCGCCGGAGCGTTTGCGCTTGTGCAAGTTCCTGGTCAATTCGCCACGCGCGACGTGTCATTTTCCATTCCTGGCTCAATCGCCGACTACGTACGAACGCTTGCCTAGCGATCTACATTCGCAACGCGTGCGCCATGAACCGGTCGCCGACCCGGTACTCGTTCAAGTGCGAACCCCCGCAACCGGGGATGGAGTTGCGGCGATTTTTATCTTCAACACCGGTGAAACTCCGACGCAACGCACGTACTCGCTGGACGCGCTCGGCATCGCGGGCACGCAGTACGTGTACGATTGGATCAATCAGACCTTCGAGATCGCCAAGACCTCGAAGATCGCGGTCACACTCGCGCCGCACGATGGCGTGCTGCTGTTCACGAGTCCGACGCCGATCACAACTGCGCCAGAGCATCTGCCATGACGAAAATCGCCGAACACGTGACGATGCTTTACGGCGAGGATAGCGCGCCGCCAACTCTGGCGCGCTTGTCGTCGCTCATCGCGCACTATCGCGCGCGCATTCCGCCGCCGCGCGCGACGGAGCTGACCGAACGCGACGCGTTTCTCATCACGTATGGCGATCAAGTGCGTGCGCCGGGCGAAGCGCCGTTGCGCACGCTCGCCGAATTTTGCGCGCGCTATCTCGGCGATCTGGTCACTGGCGTTCACCTCTTGCCGTTTTTTCCGTACTCGTCCGATGATGGTTTTTCGGTGATAGATTATCGCGCGGTCAACCCAGACCTGGGAACCTGGGACGATCTCGCGCAATTCCGACGACACTTTCGCCTGACGTTCGATCTCGTCGCGAATCACGTTTCGGCGCAGAGCGCGTGGTTTCAGGGTTTTCTCGGCGACGAGCCGCGTTATCGCGATTACTTTATCGTCGCGCCAAACGGCGCGGATGTGTCGCGCGTGGTGCGCCCGCGCACGCTACCGCTGTTGACGCCGTTCGCTACGCCGCGCGGTACAAAGAACGTGTGGACGACCTTTAGCGCGGATCAAATTGATTTGAACTATCACAACCCGGATGTTCTGCTCGACATGATGGATGTGTTGCTGGGGTATGTCGCGCGCGGCGCAGAATTGATTCGGCTTGACGCGATTGGATTTTTGTGGAAGGAGTTTGGCACAACGTGCTTGCACTTGCCGCAAACACATCGCGTTATTCAACTCATGCGCGGGGTGCTTGACGAGATCGCGCCGCACGTCGTGTTGATCACCGAGACGAATGTGCCGCATGCGGACAACGTGGCGTACTTTGGTGACGGCGCGAACGAAGCGCAGATGGTGTACAACTTTGCGCTACCGCCGCTCACGCTCCACACGTTTCACACCGGCAACGCAACGGCGCTGACGCGCTGGGCAAACACACTGATGTTGCCTTCGTCGCATGTGACGTTTTTCAACTTTCTCGCGTCGCACGACGGCATCGGCTTGAATCCGGCGCGCGGTATTCTGAGCGATGCCGAGTTGGATGCGCTCGTCGCGCACACACAAATGCACGACGGTTTGGTGTCGCACAAAAATGATCCCGACGGTATGACAAGCCCGTACGAATTAAACATCAACCTATTCGACGCGCTCAACGATCCGCACGCGGGCGAATCGCGCGAAACCCAGATGCAGCGTTTCATCGCGGCGCAGGCGATTATGCTGTCGCTTGTCGGTGTGCCAGGAATCTATTTTCACAGTCTTTTCGGTTCACGCGGTTGGCAAGCCGGTGTGAGCGAGACGGGGCACCCGCGCGCGATCAATCGCGAAAAACTCGAGCGCGCGCCGCTCGAACGCGAACTGGGCGATCCTGGGTCACGGCGTTCCCAGGTATTCGCGCGCTATGCGCGCTTGCTGCGCGCGCGCACCGCACATCCCGCGTTCGATCCGCACGGCGCGATGCGCGTGCTCGACCTGGGCGCATCGGTGTTCGCAGTCCAACGTACCGCATCGAACGGCGCGACCGTTATCGCGCTGTACAATGTTTGCAATCGCGTCGTCGGCGTGCGCCTGGATTGGACGCGCGCGTTCGGCGACAAATCTGCACGCGTGATAGACCTCATTACGCGCGCGGAGATCGGCGACGGAACTTTGTTATCGCTACAACCGTACCAGGCGCTCTGGCTAACACAGAAATGAAAACGCCTGCCAGCTGGCAGGCGTTTTCAACGGATGGGCAAACTCACGATGCGATCTTGAATCGTTCGTATCGCGTGTGACCCGCAAAATTCGACAGACCGACTTGTCCATGCCAGTACGGTTGCGCGGCATCCGTCCACGTTAGTGCGACCTGATTGTTGATGGATGCCGCGATGTTCGCGCCGCGCGCTTGAACACGCAAACGATAACGCGCGCCCAGCGTCCACGCGAAATGAGTTTCCGCGACCGGCGCGTAGCCGCCCGCGTTCTTGTAAATGACGAACCGATCGTTCGATGCCAGCCCGACCGCGTAAGAACGTCGCGCGCCTTGCACGCGCACGAGAACGCGATGATCGTCGCCGACGACCGGCACGAGATCAACTTCGTACGAGAGATCGCGCCAGGTCACGTCGCCAGTGTACGCTTCGCTCATGCCCGCGCCGCTCCCGTGAAACGCGCCCTCTTCGATTCGCCAGAACCCACGCAGTAAAGTCCAACCGCTGATCGCGCCGTACTCATTGCGTTCGCGACTGAAATCGCAAGCGAAATTCGGCGCGCCATTCCAATCGAGTGCGTCGAGCAGAACATTTCCCGTCCATGCTTCGCCGATATTGCGAAACGCGATGCCGACCTGCGAGAACAGCGCATTGTCGAGCGACGGAATTGTAAACGCGATGGTTTGCCATTGCCCTGTTTTGAGCATTGCGCCGGGTTCTTGATGTGTTACGCGCGCGTTGTCGTCCCACGCAAAGAGCGACGCAATCAATCCCTCCGGCGCGTCCGCTGGAATGAACACGCGCGCGGTGAGTGTTTGCCCCGGATAAATGAGCGGCGAAAAACTCGCGCCGTAATAATTCGCGCTCAACTCGTTCGCGCGATAGTAGGTGCGAACGAACACGCGCGCCTCGCCTTTTTTCTTCAAGCCGCGCAAATGAATTTGCAACGCGCTGTCCGTTGCCGGCTGCAAAAAAAATTCGCCCAACTGCGCTTGCGCGAGAAAACCCTGGGTCGAGCCGCGATAATCGAAATGATAACGCGGGCGTGATTCAGACTCGACGCGTGCGATTTGTTCGCCGAGCCGCGCGAGCACATCCGCGCACCCAGGAATATTCATCACGTTGCGCGCGCCGATGACGCTCGCGCCGACGAGCACATCGTTCATCGCGTCGCGCCAGTGTCGTTCAATGCCATCCAGCCCGACCGCGACGCCCATCACCGCGCCGACGTTGCCCGCGTTGCAATCCGTGTCCCAGCCCGCGTTCGTCGCGATTTGGACGGCGCGCGAGAAAATGCCATTGCCATACAGCAACGCCATCGCGACGACGCCTGCATTCGGAATGATGTGCACGACGCCGGGATATTTATCGTAGCCGAAATTCTGCGCGAGGAATTGGTAGCCCGCGCGCCAATCGTCCGGGTGCGCGCGATAAAAATCGAGCATCGCATTCACGACGCGCGCGTACTCGCTCGCGCGTGGAATTTGTTTGAGCGCGCACACGATCAAACGCACGGGATCGGCTTCGCCGAACGCGCAGCTCACGAGCGCGGCGATGAAGCGTCCTCCCAGGATTCCCTCGCCGTCGTTCGCGACACTGCTCGCGCGCGCGGCAAGGTCGGCGGCAAGCCCCGAGTCGTTCGGCGCGACTAACCCCCAGACGTCGGAAAAAATTTGTCCGCCAATTTGTTCTGCGATCATTTTTCCGTTTTGCGCGATGGAACCGGAACGCGGCGCGGCGATGCCGTTCGCCAGGTTCAAATACGACGTGTGTTCGGTCGAAACGCCGTAACCGCCCCACCAAATCGTGTCGCGCTGATCGGCGAGATAATTGAGCACGGTTTCGCCGATTTGTTCGGCGGTGACATCAACGCCGTAATCTTCGAGCGCGCGAATCAGCACCATCGGCATCGCGGTGTCGTCGTCGGGCTTGAAAATTTTACCGGGCGGCAGTGGCAAAAAATCATTCACCTCGCCCAAGTTGTCCGCGATTTCTTTCGCGGTCCAATTTTCGACCGGCGCGCCGAGCCGCACGCCGATACATTTGCCGAGCCAGCCGGCATACACGCGTTCGCGATAATCGTGTGGCAATGTTGCCATCTTTGCCTCTCAAAAAAAGAACGCGGATGAACGCAGAAAAATTCAATCCGCGTTTATCTGAGACTGTAGCATTGCTACTGCGAATTTGGTGTTTACCGCCGAGACGCAGAGGGCGCAGAGAAAAATCAAAAGAACTCTGCGTTCTCAGCGTGCTCCGCGCCTCGGCGGTAAAATTTCCGACGTATCAGTAACGGTGCTAC
>JACRBM010000001.1 GCA_016219275.1 Chloroflexota bacterium | reverse complement strand
GCGTTCCGCCGGGCGTCCATCCCTCATTGCATTCGGGACAATTGCCTACGTGGACGCGAAATTCGCCCGCGTACTATAGCCCCGTAGCGAAGCGGAGTGGGGGCGGGCGACCAGCCAACGGCTCACGCGGGGCAATTTCAAGTGCCATTTTACCGGCGGGCATGCTACAGTCTCGAATTTTCGCGAATTTGTTTTTTATTCGCGTGGATTCGCGTGATTTGCGGATCAAGTGGTCAGCTTGCCCGCTCGTGCGGACGGCTCGTCCGCACCACAGTATGACCAAATAACTTTTCGATGAGCATTCTTCCGTGACAACGATTGCTAACCCCGCGCCGATTCCACTTCGTATGCCGGGAACCGGGCGCATTCTTCTGCGTTGCTTTGGTTACCTCCGACCTTATTGGCAGCAAACAACCGGCGCGTATCTCGCGCTCGTTGCGATCAACGCGCTCGCGCTTGCCGTGCCGCAGTTCATTCGCTGGATCGTGGATCACGGCATTCGCGATAGCGACGCGACGCTTTTACTCTGGTCGGTGATCGCGCTGCTCGTGTTGACCTTGCTCAAAGGCGCGTTGACGTTTTTGCAAGGATTGTGGACCGAGAACGCGTCCCAGGGTGTGGCGTACGATTTGCGAAACGCAATGCACCGCAAACTCGGCGCACTCTCCTTCTCGTACCACGACCGCACCGAAACCGGGCAGGTGCTTTCGCGCACGATGCAAGATGTCGAGCGGATTCGTTTTGTCACCGGGCGCGCGATTCTCCGCTTGATTGACGGCATCGTGTTGTTGCTCGGCACCGCTGTGATGTTGATCGCGATGAATCCTGGGTTGGCGCTGCTCGCGCTCGCGACGATGCCGTTCCTCGCGCATCGCGCGTTTCACCTGGGACGCCGCTTGCGTCCGTTGTCGCTTGCGGTGCAACAACAACTCGCGGTCCTCACCACCCGGCTCGAACAAAACTTGCGCGGCGCGCGCGTCGTCAAAGCGTTCGCGCAAGAAGACGCCGAGATCGCGCGGTTTGCGCGTGAGAACGAACATTGGTTCGATCTGTCGGTGAGCGCGTCGCGCTTGCAGGCGATTAACGTGCCGATGATTGACCTCATCGCCAATCTCAGCACCGTGCTGATTATCTGGTACGGCGGAACGTTGGTGATGCAAAATCAACTGACGCTCGGCGAACTCGTGTCATTCACGACGTACCTCGCGCAATTGGTTCAACCGGTGCGACGGCTCGGTCAAATCATTCCCGCGTTGACGCAAGCCGCGACGGCGGGCGAACGCGTCTTTGAAATTCTCGACACGCAATCCGAAGTGCGTGAAGCGCTGGACGCGATTGCATTACCAGCCGTCCAGGGTCACGTCCGTTTCGAGCGCGTGTCGTTCGCGTATTTTCGTCGCCAT
Organism: Chloroflexota bacterium; assembly: GCA_016219275.1. Classification (NCBI taxonomy): domain Bacteria; kingdom Bacillati; phylum Chloroflexota; species Chloroflexota bacterium. The sequence continues at coordinate 6,388 of JACRBM010000001.1, read as the reverse complement.
CGCGTCCTGTCCGACATTTCGTTCGAGGCGCTACCCGGTCAGGTCGTCGCGCTGATCGGCACGACCGGGTCGGGCAAGTCCACGATCATCAATCTCATTCCACGTTTCTACGATCCGACCGAAGGGCGCATCACGATTGACAGCATAGACACACGTCGCGTCACCCTCAACTCGTTGCGCGATCAGGTTGGCATCGTTTTGCAAGAGACGATGTTGTTCGCGACGACGATTCGCGAGAACATCGCGTTCGGTCGTCCCGACGCGACGGATGAGCAAATCGTCAACGCGGCGCGCGCGGCGCAGGCACACGAGTTCATTCTCGAAACGCCGCAGGGGTACGACACAGTGGTCGGCGAGCGCGGCATCACGTTATCCGGCGGACAACGCCAGCGCGTCGCGATCGCGCGCGCGTTGCTCAAAGACCCGCGCATCTTGATTCTCGACGACGCAACGTCGAGCGTGGATAGCGAGACCGAGCGGCTGATTCAACTCGCGCTCGAACGTTTGATGCGCGGGCGCACGTCGTTCGTCATCGCGCAGCGCCTGAGCACACTGCGTATGGCAGACTTGATCCTCGTGCTCGACCAAGGGCGCATCGCCGCGCGCGGCACGCACGCGGAATTGTTACGCACGTCGGGATTGTATGCGGAAATTTATCAGCAGCAGTTGCGGAAGGATGTTGTGGAGAAAGAGGGAAAGAAGGGAAATGAAGGAAATGAGGGAAACGGCGTAGGAGTATGAGTCTTTCCATCGGGGCGGCGACATCGGGGATGGGACCGCGCGGCGCAATCGAATCGTTTGGCGAACACGCGGAAGCGCGCGCGTTTGATCGGCGCATCATCGCGCGTCTGCTCGCGTACTTGCGTCCGCATTGGCAGCGGATGATCGTTGCCGCGATTCTCGTGTTGATTTCGTCGGGGTTGACGCTCGCCGCGCCATATCTCATCAAGATCGCAATTGACCAAGCCATCGCACAAAACGATGCGGCGAGTTTGCTGCGCGTCGCGCTCGCGCTCACAGCGGTCTTTGTAGGCAATTACGCCGCGACGGCTGGGATGCAATACCTGTTATCCTGGGTCGGACACCAAGTTCTCGCGACGTTGCGCGCGCAACTGTTTCGGCATTTGCAGAACTTGTCGCTCGGCTATCACAACACGCACATTGTCGGCGTGACGATTTCGCGCGTCATCAGCGATGTGTCGGTCATCAACGATTTGTTGTCGCAAGGGCTGATCACGCTCGTCGGCGATACCATCGTCTTGATCGGCATCGTCGTCGTGATGATCTCGCTGAGTCCGTCGCTCGCGCTGTACGCGTTCAGCGTTTTGCCGCTGATGGTCTTCGCGACCTGGCTTTTTACGCGTCAAGCACAAACGGCGTTTCGCAACACACGTGCGCGCGTCGCCGCGGTCATCGGCGATCTCGCGGAAAACATTTCGGGGATGCGCGTGATTCAGGCATTCGCGCAAGAGGACGCGACCCAGGAACGCTTCGACGAAGTGAATCGCGCGAATCGCGACGCGAACATCGCGGCGATGCGGCTCTCGTTCGTGTTCCTGCCGTCGGTCGAATTTCTGGGGATGGTCGCGACGGCGATTGTGTTGTGGTTCGGCGGGCGCGCCGTCGCGCAGAATGAATTGACGCTGGGTATCGTCGTCGCGTTCCTCGCGTACGTCACGCGCTTTTTCCAGCCGATTCAAGAACTGAGCCAGCTCTACACAACGATGCAAGCCGCGATGGCGGGCGGCGAACGCGTCCTGGGTTTACTCGACACCGAGCCGGAGGTGCGCGACGCGCCAGACGCCATCGCGATGCCAACCGTGACCGGGCGCATCGAGTTGGCGAACGTGTCATTTGGCTACACGCGCGACGAACTCGTTTTGCGCGACGTGAATCTCGTGATCGAACCAGGGCAAACGGTCGCGCTCGTCGGACCGACCGGCGCGGGCAAGACCTCCATCGCGAATTTGATCGCGCGGATGTACGATGTGAGCGCCGGCGCGATTTTGGTGGACGGCGTGGATGTGCGTCGGGTGGCACAACAATCGCTCCGGCGACAAACCGGCATCGTGCCGCAAGAACCGTTTTTATTTTCTGGTACGATTGCGGACAATATTCGTTTTGGTCGTCCCGACGCGTCGGAGGCGGACATGGAGTACGCCGCGCAACTTGCGAACGCGCACGAATTTATCGCGGAGTTGCCGGAAAAATATGACACGGTGATTCAAGAGGGCGGCGTCAACTTGTCGCTCGGACAACGCCAACTCATTTGCATCGCGCGCGCGCTCCTCGCGAACCCGCGCGTGCTGATTCTCGACGAAGCGACCGCGAGCGTGGACACCTTGACCGAAGCATTGATTCAAGACGCGCTCCAACGTTTGCTCGTCGGGCGCACCGCGATTGTGATCGCGCACCGGCTCAGCACGATTCGCAACGCAGATGTGATTTGCGTCGTGAACGATGGGCAGATCGTCGAGCGCGGGCGACACGAGGAATTGCTCGCACGCGGGGGATTGTATCGGCAGTTGTACGAACGGCAGTTTGTGGAGATATCGCCGTAGGATAAAACAAGAGACGAGCCAGCGGCTTGTTTTTTGCGTTTTTCATCACTCCGCGATATACTGGGATTGCACGTTTAGCTTTGTCCCGTAAGTGAATTCAGTTTGCGCGCTTCTGTGGAGAGGCGGAGAGATGTCGGCTTGTGGGACGTTCGTGCTTGCTCGTCGTAATCATCGCACAGAGATCAAAACACCTGCTCGTTTGACGCGAATCCTGGGCAGTCCTGAGTGAAAGTTGCAGGACGCAAGGATCATCGCGCTAACGGCAGGTGTTTGGTTTTGGATAAATAGTTAGGGAGGAGTTCAACGATGGAAATATCAAAAATCCAAATCAAGAACTTCCGTAATTTCAAAAATCTAGAAATCGAAACTGGTTCAAACTTAATATTATTGGGCGAAAATGGCGTTGGTAAGACGAATTTTCTCGAAGCTCTTCATCTCGTACTCGATCCCTCGGCTAATAGAGTTTTACGGAAGGAGGATTTCTTTAGAGGCGTAAATCCATTTGGCGGAACAGAAATTGAAATTCAGATTCAATTCGCCAAGTTTCAAAACGATCCTAAACTTTCAACAATTTTTTCTGGATGCGAAATTGCGCTTGACCCTCGAGTCGCCCAGGTATCATTCTTGTATCGTCCGAAACCTGACATTGCCACTGATAAAGCTGTTGGCCGCGATGATTATGAATTTATAATCTATGGAGGCAATGATAAGAAGGACATACGTCAAAAAATTCATCCACACATAAACTTGCGCCTTATTCCTGCATTGCGCGACATAGACAATGACATGGCGGTTTGGAGACATTCTCCACTACGTCGCCTTATCGAACTGATGAACTTGGCAGACGATGCTGATTTTCAAGACGTCGTAAAAGGAGTGATTGAAGCGACCAATAAGCTTCAGTCTATTCCACGTATCAAGGACCTGCAAGAGAATATCAAATCACGACTTGCAGACATGATTGAATCTGGTGACAGAATTAATCCGTCTTTTGGTTTGCTCCCGCTAAATGCCAACGAATTGCAGAAAGCACTCAAGTTGTTTGCCGATTCGAATTTGTCATTGGATCGCTCCAGTTTGGGATTTACTAACGTTCTCTATTTGAAATTGCTCATGCTTGAGGTTGAGAAAGCAGAACAGCTAAATGGTAGTAATCAAGGTGAAGAATACAAATTTATTATTTTAGCAGTTGAAGAACCCGAATCTCATTTGCATCCACACCTACAACGGTTAGTATTCCGTGATTTTTTGAAGCGGCATCCTCCAGTTCTACTTTCAACCCATTCCCCGCACATTGTTAGTGTTAGCAACCCCGATAACTTGGTCTTATTGAAAGATAATAAACCAGATGGAACCATTGCAACTTCAACTGCTGGTTTATCACGCCTGCCCGATTGGGAACCCGATTGGGATTCGGCTTCAAGAGATTTGGCTCGTTTCCTTGATGCTATTCGGGGCGAAGTGGCTTTTTCTCGAGGAGTAATTTTAGTTGAAGGAGATGCAGAGATCTTTCTCATTCCAGAATTTGTGAAACAGATGAAAGATAAAGGAATTATTTCCAAGAGTCTAGATGGCTGTGGCATTACCGTTTGCAATGTTGCTGGAACGCATTTTGGTCTATATGTACGCTTCTTAGGTCCAATGGGGCTAGGACTTCCCATTGTAATCTTAACCGATGGTGATAAATATGTTGGCTTAGATGACATTTTTAAGGCGTTTCAAGACGATGACCGTATTGATTCAACAATCAAGAATGAAGCTAAGTCCTACCATGATTCATTTGACTGGGATAATTTGCGATTGTGTTTGGAGAGAAATGGATATGGTTTCTATGAAGGACTCAAACGCGGAATTGCTTTAGCAAGACTTTTGGATCCTCTCGTATGTCCAAAATTAGAATCTGATTATAGCAATAACGCATGGGATGCGGTAAGGAAAGGACTAGCCGACATCGGAATTTTTGTGAATGAGTGGACACTTGAGGCTAGTTTGATTTCAATAGGTTACCAAAACGAATTATTGACCGTGTATCAGGAATTAGGCGCAAGCGCGAGGCAAGTAACTAATATGAAAGAGCAACTAAATGAAGGAAAACCTTCCGGCATTCAACAACTGATCAAAAATCGAATTGAGGACAAAGGCAAAGGGCGATTCGCCCAGCGACTGGCAGACAAAATTGATGCAACAAAAATTCCTGAATACATCGCTCTGGGTATTCAAAGAATTGTTTCCAAGGCTACATAGTACAGACAACCCACTATCGAATCGACAAGGCATTACGGCGGCAGGTGTAAATTGTCAGAGTATCTTGAACGACTCGCAAAGATCGAAGAAAACGCCGAGCAATTCAAAGCACTTCGTACAGATAAAAGTTGTGTCGTGATTGCAGGTCCAGGATCAGGCAAGACCTATCTGCTAACCGCCAAAATAGCAAAATTTTTGTACGAACGAATCTACCCTCCTCAAGGGATAGCTTGCATCACTTATTCTCGGTTGTTGGCGCGTCAACTTCACACAGAGATTCACAAGATAGGGATACAAAATTCATCAAGACTGTTCATTGGCACAGTACATAGTTTTTGTCTGAAGGAAATAATTCATCCCTATAAACAGTTCTGTGGTTTCGACTTACCTGAACCATTAAGGATTGCATCTAAAGATGAACGCAGAGAGGCGATTCGAGGGGCTCTATTAGAACAGAAAATTATCAGGCGTGATATTGATAATGTGGCAAAAAACTTGGATAAGTATCGGAGGCGATATCCATATTGTGATCCGATTATTAAAGAAAGTATTGAGTGGTCCCGTTTGGCAAATCGTTATATACAGTTACTATTATCTGGAACGGAACCGTCGGTAGATTTCGTCTATTTGGAAATATTAGCTCTATATGCAATTGAAAAACACAAGAGTATTCGTGACATACTCGAAGCGAAATTTCCTTTTTTGGCAATTGATGAATACCAAGACCTTAATTATCCTTTTCATAGAATGGTCACTTCTTTGCTCTCATGTACAAATGTGAAGGTTTTCGCGATAGGCGATAGGGATCAATGTATTTATGAACAATTACAAGGAACAAACCCGCAGTACCTTACCGAATTAGCCGAACAAGTGAAAACGCGGGACAACAATGAGCCAATTACACTACGACAGAATTATCGGTCGGCGGATGAGTTGATCCGAATTTCGGAAATAGTTCTCGGAGAAAACAGAGGTTATCAATCCAATGCTAAAGATGGGTTGTTTGTCTGTGTTAATTGTTCCGGAGGAGAGCAAGGGCAGTTTCATGTCCTCCTTGAGAGTGTTGCAGAATTAGGAACGTGACGACTTTGCAGCGCATCAGAGGCAATTCACCGCTTGATTGATCGCTGCGGAGTGCAAATCTTGTTGTCCACCTTCAAGATTTAACGGTTATCGCCAATTCTTGTGAATCCGGAGATAGAATTGGCTCAGGAATATGCACGGGACCAATTCTGCAACACTCTCTACTTCAAGATCTATTGCCAAAAATCATAGAGAGTCGTGCAAGCAATGACATCAAAGATTTGGGGAAAGTTGCAATACTGCATCCAAGGCGCAAAGACTCTTTGAGAGCAATCTCAGATGCATTGGGAGACTTGCCACATTCGCTCGATAAAGAACCTGACTATGATAACTCATATGAGTTGACAGAGTGGATTGAACAACTAGTACAGCTCGGCATAAATCCTTCGGTAGTTCAAACCGTTAATGGACGGCCAGCATAGGTCCACTTAAACGGCTTGGCCATCGTGCGATTGAAGTACTCGATGAATTTCAAAATCCGTTGGCGCAATTCTTCCAGG